>JAYVCO010000075.1:0-16902 GCA_043749935.1 Planctomycetia bacterium | reverse complement strand
TCATCGAGCTTATCGTGCATCCGAGCAATCGCGTTTGTCATCTGTTGATGCAAGCGATAGGCTTCCTGCTGGCTCTCGGATACGAGCGGCATCATCTTTTTCCAATAGAGTGGCGCCGCGTCGAAGTCTCGGCCAACGTAGATGAGCGTTCGGCCGGGGCGAGCCGACAACCACTCGTCGAACCACTCGCAGTGCTCGCTGCTGGGCGCGGCGTAATCGTCGGGAAACCAGACAATCGTGTCGACCTTCGCGAGATCGGAAGCGATCAGCACGCGTCGCGACCCGACTTCGTGGCCGGCCTGGGTAAACATGCCCGCCAAAACATCGGTGCCATTGACACTGGCCTGAACGAACGCGGGACTCAGCTTGCCATAAGTGGTATCCAAGCCCGATCGGCATCCGCTGAGCAAGGCCGCCAAGCCGCAGAGGAATATCAGCGCTATGCGCTCGTGCCCCAGCGCTCTGTCGCCAAAAGATGTCGTCGGCAGCGGATCGAGCGTGTAGGCGGTCATGACTGCTGCAGCCTTGGCTGGGAGACAAGCGTTTCGAATTCGCCCAACTGGTTCCAACATGCTTCGAACCGTTGGCGGTCGAGTGTGCGCGATCCAAAGAAGACGTCCTCGAACCCGACCATGGTCCGTTCCAGCAGCTTCCTGAGCGGTTGAGCCCTGGCCAATTCGCGCAAATACTGCCGGTTGGTCTTGCCACGCGTCAAGTGAATGTAGGCCGACTTGTCGAGTCGCACGAGCTCGTAGCTGAACAGGTAGATAATCGCCTCGCTGAAATTGCCGTGCTCGTAGTGCCAGCGGGCCTGGCCGAGCAGATCGTGCCGCGGCCGCTCGGCCATGAACGGCAGCGCCTCGACGTGATCGGCATCCAAGACTTGCTCGAAGTCGGATTTTTCTTGCCGGGAGCCCGCCTGATGCTCGACGATCGCGCGCACGATCAAATACAGCAGTGCAAAAAACAGCACGGCGATTAGGGTCCAAGCCAGAATTCTCAGCGGTTCGCCCAGCAATCTCAAATTCGGCAGCCACCGCCACCACCGGCTCACCGTCGGTAGCGTGATCGGCTGGAGCTCGTCCTTGGCCGAATCATACCAGGGATAGTGCATCCGACCTTCGAGCGCCTTGCGGCCATCGACGATCGACTGTTCGGCATCGGCAGCCAGGACGTTTCTCGGCGCAAGCGTGCCCAAGCTGAAAAAAGTCACGGCGATGATTGGCCAGCAACAGAAGTATTGAAATCGTGTTGTTCCGGTCATCCGATTTGCCTCACAAGGCGCTCGCGTTCGGCGCGCAACAGAAGCTCGACTTCCCAACCTTCGTTGCGGATTCGCTGGTCGAGGTAGCCGAGAAATCGGGCCACGGTGAAATAAATCGCGACCAGCCACATCGCGATTTGAACCTCGACCGTCCGTGCCGTGCTCCCCAGATGGAGGCCCAAAAGATTCTCGAGCAGCGAGCCTTGCGTCCAAATCAGCGCGGCGACCAGCATGGCTGCCAGGCATCCGGCGCCCAGCGATTGCGCAATGAAATCGCCGCTGTTGCTGCGGTGCAACAGCGAATTGCGCTTCAAGGTTGAAATCTGGCCGCGACGACCGATGAGCGGATTGCGCTCGAGCAAAATCACTTCGTTCAAGTACGGCCAGAGCGCGTAGGGAATGATCCAAGTGATGACTGGCACGATCAAAATGGTTCGCAGAATAAGCTGCAATAAAATCAGTTGCGGCAAGCAGGAAACAAAGTCGCGAGCCAGCTCCCGCGGCCTGGGTTTGGCCACGAACAGCGCCCTGCCCAAATATAACGTGATCGGCGCGGTGACCAGCGGCGTCTCGATCATCACGAGGATCATCAGAAAATAAAACGTCCGACTCTCCGGTACTTCGGCAATCGAACCCGAGTTTGCCCAGACTATGGCCGAATGGTTGAACAATGCCGCCGGCAAGATCCCGACGAGCGCGCAGCCGGCAAGAGCCACCCCATGCGTGCGCAAGACGTGCAACGCGAGGTCAAGGTTCTCGCTCCACGAGCGCTCGCGAATGGCAATCTGGGC
Organism: Planctomycetia bacterium; assembly: GCA_043749935.1. GTDB lineage: Bacteria > Planctomycetota > Planctomycetia > Pirellulales > PALSA-1355 > PALSA-1355. The sequence goes on along the minus strand of JAYVCO010000075.1, from coordinate 14,847 downwards.
TTGATCGAGCTGCATGTCAGTCCTTGCGAATTCCCAAACCGACGATGTAAAACACCAACAGCGCGGCGCTCAAGATCGCCACCGCGGCTTTGACCTCGTAGGGCGCCGACGATGGGGAAAGGAAACCCTCGATCATCGCCGCCAGACAAAACAGCACCACCGCCGCACCCATCGTGGGCACGGCCTGCGTCGAGGCGGCCCGCAGCGCAGCCATTCGCGTCATTCCGCCGGTCGCCACGAGCGAAAACCCCAGTCGCATTCCGGCCGCCGCCGAGAGCACGACGGCCGTCAGCTCAAAGGGTCCGTGCGCCGTGACGAAATTCAAAAAATTGTCGCGCTCGCTGACTGTCAGCATGTAACCGAACATCGCGCCGATTTGCACCGCGTTGAACACCGTGGCGAACAATCCGCCAATGCCCAACAGCAGCCCCGCGGCAAAGCAGCGCAAGCCAATGCCCGCGTTATGAATGACGTAGAACCCGGCCATCGCGCCGCTGGCGTTCGGGTCGCGGCCCACAATGGGCTTCGAGAAACTCTCTTGCAAGTGGGCCAGCGTGCTCTCGCCCAGCAACTCGACGACGTAGCTGCGTGACGAGTAGGCCAGCATCAGCGAGAGGCCAAAGATGCCCCAAAAAATGGCGAAAGCCAGCCACAACACACGATCGCGCAGCAGCCGTTTTGGAAGTACGTCAAACAGCTCGTGCGCCCACTCGCGCCAGCGAAACAACTGGCTGCGATAGAGCTGGTTGTGCGAGCGACCCACCAGATGGTGCAAGTATTGCACGGTGTCGGGTGGAAGCCGATAGGCATCGGCCAGCGCCAGGTCGGCACACGCGGCCCGATAGAGCGCGGCAAATCGCGAGACCGCCTCGCCACCCATCTTGCGAATCCGACGGTCCTCCAATTCTTGGCAAAGAAGCTCCAGGTCGCGCCATTGCTCGCGTCGTCGATCGAGTAGCTGTGAGACTTTCATGCTTCGCCTACTTTCGCTAGCTCCGGCAGAGCAATGCCCGCTTGTTCTTCCGAGGCGGGACGATCGGCAATGAACGTGCGGTAGTAGAGTGCGCAGAGTAGCAAATCGGGATTCGTATCGGCGGGCAGGCCGAATCGTTGACACAATGGCTCGGCCAACGTGCGGGCGATTTCCCATCGCCGGGGCGCCGAAAACAATTCGCGCCGCGTGACGTAAACCGCCAGAGCGCTCGTTAGCGCGCGGCTGATGACCGCGTTGGCCGGCAGGTTTTGTGCGAACTGGATCACTTCCGGCTGCTGGCCGATGGCCGCCAGCCCGCGCAACTTCGACCGCTGCTCGACCACGACAATCGTGCCCGCGGCCAAATCGCCCAGCCGTTGAAATCGATTATTGGCTGCCATCACCATCAGCCCCAGGATATACAGCGGAAGGCCAAACTCGACGCTGAATCCGATGATCGGCAGCGCGTCGGCATCGCGCAGCACGTTACGCAGCACGGCCTGCAGGGCGTTGATCGGCTGGCCGTCGAGGCTCAACACGCGCAGGTTGAACAGGCGTTTGCCCGGCGTTTGGCCGTTCCACAGAGTCTCGAAAATGCCGCCGTAGAACCAGGACAAAACAAACCAGACGACCAGCGCCATGCCGAGGCCAAACCCAGTGGCGCCGAAAATCGACGTCAGCGTGCCAAATAAAAACAGGGCCAGCAGGGCGACGGCCCGGATCGCACAATCGATCAAAAACGCGGGCAAACGTCGGAATGGGCCGGCCAGGACGTATTGAAACGCGATGTTCTCGGGCGTGACGATTTCGATGCGCGAATCAAGCTGGCCCGGCGAATTGAGCATGGCGTTATTATTCGCCGCTGCCGGGCAAGCCGCAAGCGGCAGGGCGGTACCGCGAAAAGCAGGCCCTTTGCCTGGGATATTGGGGAAGTTACAGTTGCGTTTGCAGAAGTTCCCGAAAATCGAAAAAGCTGGGGCGTACGCATCGTTTTACATAAACTCGACTTCAACTTCGCCAAGGATCGTAACTTATGCGGCTGAAAGACAAGACTGCGCTCATCACTGGCGGCGCGACGGGCATTGGACAAGCGATTGCGCTGGCTTTTGCCCGCGAAGGGTGCCGCGTGGCAATCGCGGGTCGCCGCGAAGATAAACTGCGCGAGGCGGCCAAGGCATTTCAAGGCCAGCCGGCCATCCTAACGCACACTGTCGACGTGGCCGATCGCAAGAGTGTGAACGAATTGTTCCGTTGGGCCGACGAAGCCTTGGGGCGCGTCGACATTCTGGTGAACAATGCCGGCATCAACACGCCCAAGCGGACGATGGCCGACATGCCGCCCGAAACGTGGGACGAGGTGATGAAGATCAACGCGACCGGCACTTACAACTGCATGTACGCCGCGCTGCCGCAAATGCGTGCCCGCCGCGACGGACTGATCATCAACATGGACAGCATCTCGGGCCAACGTGCCAGCGTGCTCGGCGGAGTCGCGTACTGCGCCTCGAAATTCGCCGTGACCGCCTTGAGCACGGCGGTGGCTCTGGAAGAAGGCAAAAACTACGTTCGCGTCACCAGCATCTGCCCCGGCGAAGTCGACACGCCCCTGTTAGACGGCCGCCCCACGCCCGTCGGCGCCGAGCACCGCGCCAAGATCCTGCAAGTCTCCGACATCGCGGACGCCGCACTAATGGTCGCCTGCCTGCCACCACGGGCGCACGTACACGAATTGATCATCAAGCCGACGTGGCAGGATTTTGCGTGAGCGAAGTAGGGGGCGAGAGTTTCGTCTCCTTTTTATATCAGGCCGCTTCGCGACTGAAGATCAAGATGGCGTGCATGCCGCTCTCGCGGATGATGTCTTTGAGATCCCATCCCTCTTGGCCCTGTTCGGAAAGCAGTTTCTCGAAGCTTTCACCAAAGTCATCCCCGGAGATACGCTTGAAGAGACCCTGCTCGTATCTCACCGTCTTGTATTCGATCGTTTTCATGGCGTACCTTGAGGCTCGAATGTTGCGGCGAACAATGACTTTGGTTCTTGCTTTTCTTCACCGCCCCGCTTGCTCCGCCGGCTTCATGCCCTTGGTAAACGTGCCGAAGCCGAAGGGGGTGGGATGGTATTGGCCGACGATGTCGACGTTCGACGTCGGGGAGATCTTGTCTTCCAGACCAGTGGCCCAGTAGCTCGCGTTGACTAGTAGGCGGCGCAGACCGGCGTTGGACAGGTCTTGTGAGGCGCCCATCGTGGTGGTGAACACGCGGGCGGTTTTGCCGGAAGGTGCCTTGAAAGTTTTGACCCAGGCGATCGGCATCATCGGTTCGTTTTGCTTTCCGCTGGCGGGGCTGTCGGTCGGCTGCATGCCGGAGAGCACTTGTCCGAGAATGAGTGGCTGGCTGTCGCCGGGCAGAGGCAGCGTTACGCCGTAGACGTCGGTCGGGCCCCACACGTCGCCGTCCTTGAGGCCGCGCAAGATTGGATGGTCCTTCATACCGGGCGCAATCAACCCGCGCGTGCTCTGTTTGCCGTGCTGGCCGTGATGGTTGATCCAGGTCTCGCCCAACACTTGCCGCCCGAAGCCGCCATCCCAATCCTTGCTCTGCCAGCCGTAGCGGGCGAACGTTTTGCTCTTTGTCGGATTGAAGGCGTGCGTCGCTGTGCGCATCCCAATCACTGGCCGGCCCGACTCGACATAATCGACGATCTCGCGCATCTGGTCGTCGGGCAAATCGCGAAACCGCGTGAACAGAATCAGCAAGTCGGCCGTTCGCAGGGCCGCGAGGCCCGGAATGTTGCCTTGCTCGTTGGGGTTGATCGTGCCGTCGTTGCGATCGATGGCGAACAGCACCGTGCATTTGAAACCGTGCCGGGCGAGAATCTTGGCCAATTGCGGCAGCGACTCTTCCGAGCGATATTCCTCATCGCCACCGACCAGCACGACCTGCTTGCCCTTGCCCGGTCCGTCCTGGCCCTCAACGACAATCCAAGGGTCTTCGGCGAAAGACGAACGAGGAGCGATGGCGGCAACGGACAAGAACAAAACTGCGACAGAAACATACGGGCGGAATTGCACGGAAGCGCCTTTCTTCAAGCGGCATGGATCGAGGACTTTGACAACGACCAAGGTAATGGTCAGTAACAGCGAGTGCAACTTTCTCCTCCATCTCCCGCTGGGAGAAGGTTGGGATGAGGGTGCTTCAATACTCCGGAAAAGCGATCCCCCTCACCCTACCCTCTCCCTCCAGGGCGAGGGCTGCGAATTGAAGCCTCGCGACGCGCATCGAAGCAGGCCCGCTACTTGGACCCGAACTCGTGCACTGCCTCGATCAGCTCTAGCACGTTGTCGACGGGGGTTTGTTGCAGAATGCCGTGGCCGAGATTGAAGATGTGGCCGGGTCGGCCGGCGGCCCGGTCGAGGACGTCTTTGGCCCGGCGGCGAATCTCGTCGCGATCCGCCAAAAGCACCACGGGATCCAAGTTTCCTTGCACCCCTTTGTCGTAGCCGACCACGCGCCACGCGTCGTCCAGATCGATCCGCCAGTCGATGCCGATCACGTCACCGCCGGCTTCGGACAGCAGAGGCAACAGAGCCGGATTGCCGGTCGCGAAATTGATCACCGGCACGCCAGGTGTGATGCCATCGATAATGGCTTGCGTGTACGGCAGTACATAGCGGCGGTAATCCTGAGCGCCGAGACAACCGACCCAGCTATCGAACAATTGCACGGCCTGCGCGCCGGCCGCGATTTGGGCGTTGAGATAGCGAGTCACCGAACGCGACAGTCGCTCCATGATTGCATTCCACGCGCCGCTGTCGCGATACATCAACGATTTGGTGTGCAGATAATTTCGGCTGCTGCCCCCCTCGATCGCATAACTGGCCAGCGTGAACGGCGCGCCGGCAAATCCCAATACCGGAATTTCCTCGGGTAGCCCGGCACGCGTGAGCTTGACCGTCTCCATGACGAAGTCGAGCGACTCGACCGATTCCAATTCCAAAAAACGATCGACGTCCTTCGCGGATCGCAGCGGGTTGTGGATTACGGGCCCGTCGCCGGGCGTGAATTCCAACTGCATACCCATCGGTTCGAGAATCGGCAACAAGTCGGCGAAGATGATGGCCGCGTCGACCCCCAGGCGATTGACGGCGGTGATCATCACTTCGGCGCACAACGCGGGATTCTTGCACAGATCGAGAAACGTCGTCTTTTCGCGCACGGCCCGATATTCGCTCATGTAGCGGCCGGCCTGTCGCATCAGCCAGATCGGCACTCGGTCGACCGGCTGGCGGCGACACGCCCGCATGAAGGGGCCATCGTCCCAACGACCTGCCGGCGGCGCGATCATGGTGGCATCGCCGCTCGATGATGGATTTTGGACCGTGACCGATCGTTTGCGGCGAGCCAGGTCTCCGGCTCGCTCGGCGGTGGCGGCCACGAGTTGTCCCATCTTCGAGTGCTCGGGCTCGACGTCGACGCGAAAATCGAACTCGCCCAGCGTCTCGCTGGTGGTCGGCCCGATCGATCCGACGATGGTCCGCGACATACCGCGGCGCAGCTCGGCGCCCAAGCTCAATTGCTCGGCGACACGCAGCAGATTGACGACCTGGTGGCTGGATGTGAACATGGTCACATCGATTTGCCCGGCGGCGATCGCCCGAACGTTGGCTTCCAGCGGCTCGAGGTCGAGCGGCAAATCCCAGCGATAGACCTTGACGGACAAAACGTGTGCGCCGCGCGCTTCCAGGCCCGCCACCAGGCTTGCGTTGGGCTGTCCATATTCCTGCAAGCCGACGGTCTGTTGCGCGACGTTGAGATGGCGGTCGACGGTGGCCAGCACTTCGCGCCAGGTGTTGGGCTCGGGCACGCGGTGCGTCGCGGTCAGGCCCAGCTCTTTGAGCACTGCGGCCGGCTTGGGACCGCGGACGATTGTGGTAATGTCGGAGACGGCGGCCAAAAAACGCTCGCGGTCGACGTGCCGCTCGATTTCAGCGATCAGGTGGCGGACGCCGACGCCGGTCATGAAGATGATGATGTCGATCTGTCCGGTCATGACGCGATGGGCGAAATCGACCGCTTCGGGATTTTCGGAAATGGCCACTTCGCGCATCGAAGGGCTGACCGAAGGAACACCGCCGAAGCGCTCGATCAAATTGGCCATTTCGGCGGTGCGGCGACTTTCGAAGGCGGCCACTCGCAGGCCGCCAAATCCTTGAACAGCATCTGGCATGAGTTCTTTCCGAGTTCCCCAATTCCTGGGGAGCCCATTTCCTGGAGAGTCCGCGGGGGCCAAACAAAGCTAAAACCGTGGCCGGTTGCGGTAGACGTACGCAGTCGTGCGGCTATTTTACCCGGCCCAGGGTGAATTGTCCCGGCATGTTTTTGCTTTGCGGCAAGACGAGCTACCAGGAGCGCGAAGGATTACGGTCGAGCTTTCTCCGTTTGGTCTAAACAAAAAACGCCCTGCCGTTGCGGTCGAAGTTGGGGTATCCTCATGAGAACGCGCAGCGATGGCGCGCCGGGCCAACCGATGGCTCGGCATGCGCAGGCCAAAAGCAATTTCGAGAGGTTGTTTCACAATGGCTGTCGACAAAGCGGAATTCCGCCGGGCCCTGGGGCATTTTGCCACGGGCGTTACCGTGGTCACCACAAAGTTGGCCACTGGGCAACTCGCTGGTATTACGGTCAACGCGTTCTCATCGCTTTCGCTCAACCCGCCGCTGGTGCTGGTCTGCATCGACAAGAAAGCCCGCCTGCACGATAGCTTCGAAGTGGGCGGCAATTTTGCGGTGAACATGCTCGGCGACGACCAGGAAGTCGTTTCGCGGCGATTCGCTTCCAGCGAGCCCGATCAGTTCCGCGAAATTGGCTATACCCAGGGCGCAACTGGCGCACCGCTGATAACGGGCGCGATTGCCACGGTCGAGTGCCGGATCGTGGAGCGGCTGAACGGCGGCGACCACACGATCGTGGTCGGCGAGGTGGAGGCCACGGCGGTTCACGAAGGCAAGCCGCTGTTATACTTCCGCGGCGGCTATGGCCAGTTGACGTAAGATCGTAAAGTTGGCCCACGCGTTTGCCTAGTCGGGCAAAGCGGCCCAACATTTTTCGAGCGTCTGAATGGCTCGATCGATCGGCACGGCTCGCTTGATTTCACCGGAAGAAGTCTCGACGAGTTGCAGCCGCTCGAGCTTGGCAAGCGCGTCGGCGATCTCGAAATCGATGTCCTGCCCGGAGCGATCTCGCAGGAAAGCTTCGATTTCGGAGTCCAGTTGCGCGACCGTCCAGCCCGAGGGCGGAGCGACGTGCCACAAATAAAAGTAGGCCAGCATTGCTTCGCGGTTTTCCTGCTCTTCGGCCTCATCGAGCAGACGATAGATGGCCCCGGCGTTGTTGTCCAGGTTTTGATAGTACAAGCTCTGCGTCAGGTTGAGCTGATACTTTTGTTTCGTGTTGAGGTATCCGTAGAACGACCGCACCCCATAACCGACGGTGCCTCCGATCAAACCCAGAAACGCCAGCGATCCGTATATCCCTGCCGTCGCCACGATGAGCGCGCCTTGGACGATTTTCCAAATCGCGATCGAAACGCCTGAGAGTGTCGGCAGCAGAATCTTGGCGCGATCGACGAGCGACATTTTGACCTGCGTTTCCGGCAGGAGCATGTCGAGGTCCGCTTTGGGAATGTCTTTGAACAGCTTGATGTAAACATCTTGAGTATCCAAGAACTTGGACAGCCGTCCGGGACGCAAACGGAAGATCACCACGAGGCGCTGAAAAATCGGGACCTCGACCGCTTCGGGCTGAAACCGCTTCCGCAATCGACGGCGGTATCGGGTGCCCACGATATCGCCGCGGCGGTAGATCTCGAGCCGGTCGAAGATTTCGAAGTCAATCGACAGATTCAAACCCCATTGGCTACAGTCAGCGAGCGCCTCTTCGATTTCCTGGTGGGCCAGCCGCACGAAATTGCCCCGTTCGAGCAGCCAACTGAATTTCTCAAAGAGTGTCTGGCGACGCTCTTCAAGCTCAGCTTCCGATAGCGCGATCGCACTCTGGGTATCGGCGTCCGGATCGAAGGGGGCGTACGCGTCTTTCAAGGCTTCCAACGTGGTTTGAAACTGGCGGTGAACCAAGCCCTGCACGAGCTGGCAAAAACGGCGGAAATCGGCCGCTTGGGCCGCCGTCAGCTCTGGGTTGCCGGCCAGCGCATCGACCAATTCGGCTTTACGCAAAGGAATGAACTGCTCGCGCGCTTTGGGCGCAGGGCTGGTGGCTGTGGCTTGATCGGTACGCGTACTTGCGGTTCGGGCAGACTGTTTTGTGGCGGTCGACATTGGCTCGGTCCAAAGGCAGGAGAATCCCTACGCGGAAGCAACTCAAGCAACCGCCGATTGTAGCCGGGCAGATCGCATCAAAGAACAGCAGTGCGATTCGTGACGTTGCGTGCAGGATTGAGGCATTCTTCGCGGCGATTGGGTATCATGGTGCTTGGTGGCGTGATACGCGAGCGTTTCGAACAGGCCCGAGGATTCGCGGGGGAAAATTCGATGAAAAGTGGTCGAAATCGGCGGGCGTGGGCGGGCCTGATGCTGGCTGTCGCATGTTGGCTGGCAAACTGCGATGCGCGGACAAGCGCCGAAGAGACTTCGCCGGTAGAGAAAAACGCGGCTCGCGAGGCCAAGATTCCACCGGCCAAAGAGAAATACAAGGGCCGCGAGATCGCGGTCACGATGCACTATCTCGGAGCGCCCTGGCTGACCCGCGATTCGCGACAGCGCGAAGAAGACTGCGCCTTGTTGCTCAAGGCGCTGGACATTCAGCCAGGGCAAGTCGTTTGCGACATGGGCTGCGGCAACGGTTTTTACACACTCCAATTGGCCAAGCTGGTCGGCCCCGAGGGACGCGTATTGGCCGTGGATATTCAGCCAGAAATGCTGCATTTATTGTCGGCCCGGGCCCAAGAAGAGCAACTCAACAATATCGAACCGATTCAGGGCAACGCCGTGGATCCCCAACTCCCAAAGGAGGGCGTCGATTTGATCCTCCTGGTCGACGTGTACCACGAGTTTTCGCATCCCGCTCAGATGCTGGCGGCGATGCGGCGATCGTTGAAGCCAAAAGGGCGGATCGCCCTGGCCGAGTTTCGCCTGGAGGACCCACAAGTGCCCATCAAACTGCTCCACAAGATGAGCAAGAAGCAGATCCTGAAAGAGTTTCCTCCTAGCGGTTTCAAGCTGGTCGAGCAGTTCGACAAGCTTCCCTGGCAGCACTTAATGTTCTTTGAGCGGGACGAAGACCGCTAAATGGGCCCCGTTCCAGGCTTCATTCCATGTGTATATGCACATAAAAATGCGTCAAATTAAATGCCATAAATAAACTAGACATTCGTACGAGCGTCTTTTGATTAGCCTAAATCCTTGCTGCTGCATGTTCTTAGCCATTAGCTCAAGTTGCGTGTGTGCGCACAAAAGTTGCATTTCCGGCGTGGTCTGATTAAGATAGACCTTTGAGTAAGGGATTCAATTCACCATCGGGCCAGCGGTTGCTAATGAGATAGACGACGCGCTACACGCAATCTGAATCGTTGCTTAGCGCGGCGGAAATATGAACTGGTTGCACGGGCAAAGCGCCAGTTCGCACCTAAGGTAAGTACACTTCATGGCTGACTACTCGTCGATTGCCCCCAGCATCGACCGTAAAGCATCAAAGCTTGACACCATCGACTGGGTGCTGGGCCGAAATCCCGCTGTGGGCCAAATTGCGCGCCATGCCGAGCGCGCTGCCAAAGCCGATTGCACCGTTCTCATTTCTGGTGAAACGGGCACGGGCAAAGAACTATGGGGCAAGTGGGTTCACCGCCTCGGCTCTCGTGGCGACAAACCTTTCATTCCCGTCAATTGCGCCGCACTGACGGTTACCTTGGCTGAAAGCCAATTGTTCGGTCACGAAAAGGGCGCGTTCACCGGCGCCGTCGGCCGATCGTCGGGCGTGTTCCGCGCTGCCGAAGGCGGCACGGTGTTTCTCGATGAAGTTGGCGAAATGCCGCTCGAGCTGCAGCCAAAGTTGCTGCGAGTCTTGCAACAGCGCGAGGTCACTCCCGTTGGTGCATCACATCCGCTGCCAATCGACGTACAAATCATTGCGGCCACGAATCGCGACCTGGCCGTCGACGTGGCCGAAGGCCGATTCCGCGAGGATCTCTACTATCGGTTGAACATGGTCGAGCTGCGCGTGCCGGCTTTGCGCGATCGGGTGGAAGACATTCCCGAGCTGATTTCCTTCTTTTCCCGCCGGTTTTCCGCACAATATCAACGGCCCATCTGGGAGCCGGACGGCGACACATTGAAGCGTTTTTGTGAATGCCGCTGGCCGGGCAATGTGCGGCAGTTGTCGCACGTGATCGAGCAGTCGTATGTTCTCGATTGCGCACCCAGCCTGCCGCAGTCCGAGCCTGCGATCCAGTTCGACGTGACGTTGCCCTTTATCGATCTCGGTAAACTGCGTCTGGCCGCGATTCACCAGGCCCTGCAGACCACGCGCGGCCACAAGGGACGCGCGGCGAAACTGCTCGGCGTGCATGCCAATACGTTGACGCGAATGCTGGCACAAATCGAAGCCGAATCGGCCGACACGTCCGTGTGGGTCAGCAGCACCCGCCCTCGTCAGCCGAACAAGCCGCGCTAGCTGGCTATCAAACTGCGCTAGCTGGGAATCAAGCCTCGCTAGCTGGGCCTGGGTAGGGGCGTCATCGCATTCTTCGGCCCGTTCACTCGGGTCTGACCTGGGCCGTCGCTTGTATTGCCACCCTGCATCTCGCTCGGTGCTCACAGAATCGACGGCTCCTTTGGCGCAGCTCACTCGCAGCGTTTCTCTCGCTGCAATCGTTGAGCCAGAACTATCGCTACAGCCTTTCGCTGCGCGTCTGGCGCTGAGTGCTTCACCAAACACGTGAAGCACTCACCACCATGCACTCGCGCGGACCCTGATTCGACGGTCCAGCGTGGCGATTTCCTCGGTTTTTTGCGACTGTTTTTGTTCCGCGGCAAAGCACACCAGGGCGGTGAAATTTCTCAGGTTTTGTGAAGGCTTGCTTAAGCCATTCCGACACCGCGGTTTGCGCGCTTACCGCGCCAGAACCCTCACTAAATCAGGGAATCCGAGGGCCAAAAGGGACAACGTCCCAAATGCCTTTTTTCCAGATGTGAATGCGTAGTTCCTCGCAAAAAATTGCGAGTTTCAATGGTTTTCCATTGATTTCTCAACTTCGGTATAGCACTTGCCTTCCCACCCTTGCGAAACGGATTAGGCGAGAGGCAACAGTCAGGTGCTTGATGAAGACGGTCGCGGTGGACCGAGCTGGAACAAATGTAGCGTACAGCAGCCTGTGACCAGGTCGCGAGCGCTCTTTGTCACGGACTGGCGGCCAAATTCGCCACGGGGAAGCGGTCGGAAGACGAGAGCAGGCACCCAGGTTTCAGCGGTTTCTGACAAATCACTTTCTCGATCGTAGAAGAGTATCGATGCCATATCGCGAAGCAAAACCATTGACCGCCCGTGGGCAAATCCAAATCAAGTTTGCCAAACGCGTGGCCAAGCTCGTCAACACATTTCAATGCTTGATTGTGTCCGCCGATCCCCAGCGTCGAGAGATGTTGGAACGTGCCGCCGACGACGGCGGCTGGAAAACGTCGTTGTGTAGTGACCCCGGCAGTGCGATGACCCATCTCAGTCGGGCGTTCGTGCAACTGGCAGTGGTGGACTTGGAAGGCCAGCAGATCGAGAGTTTTCGACTGCTAGTCGAACAGCTCACGGCGCGCACCGGCTTGCTTTTGATTGTATGCGGCAACGAAGGCAAGGTGGAAGAAGAGATTTGGGTTCGCCAGTCCGGCGCGTGGCTGTACTTGCCCGGAGTGGTGGAGAGCAGCAATTTCGCGCTGCTCTGCGGCGAGGCGCGGCACATTGCCGAACGAGTGTGCAAGACCAACAGCCCCGAACGAGTTGCGGGGCCATCGGCGGCACAGCGAAAAAGCTTTACTTAGTACTTAGTTTGTCAAAACTTTTCGAGGCCCTTTCAGTGGGCTCAAGCCCCCAGCGGAGGAACATCCATGAACTTGGCCAACAGCTACTATCAGGATTCGGAACCGGACTATCAAGTCGAAGTTGAACGACGTGGCGTGAAGAAGGAACCTTCTCGCAAACGAAGCATGCAGTACTCGCGTACTAGCCGCCCGGCCGTAATGCACAATGGCATTCATCGCCGACGAAACAAGCGCGCCGCTTGGTAATGCGCGCCCGATAAAAAGAGAGTCAGTATTTCCAACCGCATGCTGCCGCGCCGGTCATCCTTAGGATAAGGAAGTGGCCACCCGATTTACGGCGCAGCAATTTGCGGTTGGTTTTGCGCGCACACGTCGGAATCGCAGAATTCGGCAGTACATCCACGAACAGCCCAGCCTATTTCGTCGGTAGATCGATGCTCACGTCCGCCGCACCGGCCGCGCAGTCTGTAGTGCCCTCGACAAACACGCGCACGTGACAAGCACCGCGCGCGTGGCTGGGCACGTTGAGCCGCGTTTCGAAGCGGCCCGCGACCATCTCGATTTTGGTTCCGACAAGCCGCGGTTCATTGGCCCGCCAATAAACCTCTGAGTATTCGGCCAGCCTTCGCGAGTCAAACTCTCCACGCCGCGCGGGCTGGAACGTAAGTCGATCTCGCCGCACGACCAGTTCCACCGTACACGTGCCAGCCACCGGCGATCGGCCCGCAACGAGAAGCTTACCGCCGGCGGCGGCCGTCGGTTCCACCTCAACTTCAATGATCCGAGGGTGGGGCAATCGTAACAGAGGATCGCCAATCAAATTGAACAACTCAAGGTGTTCCGCCCGTTCAGCGGCCAAGTCCGTTCCCGCCGGGCTAAGAGCTTTGGCAACCGCGTCCAATGCCACTCGTTGGGGGCTGTTGCTCTCGGCAATCGAGCGTTGCTTGGCAGCCAACAGCGCCTCGCCGATCGTGGCGGGGTGCTCGACAAAACATTCTCGCAGCAATTCCGAACCCAGCACGGCCATGCCGTATGGCATGGTAACCCGCGTGCCGCAAATGATCGCCACCGGGCCACCGGGGCTTCGCAGCATGTCCTCGGCCAGGCAATCTCGCGGCTGATCGAAGGCACCGCTGTAGCAAGCCAGAAAGCAGGCAATCGGCGCTCCGTGCCGGCAGGCCAGTTGGGCAGTATCGGAGCTGGCAAGAATTGGAAAGGACCCGCCGGGCACATGGACTTCATCGACCGCTCGCTGCTGGCCGTGACCCATGTAGACCCAAAACAGGCTACCCTCGTTAAGTCGCCCCAGCGTAACTCGGCCGAATTGTCGCGGATCGGGACAATAGGGACTTTGCCAACTCCCATAGGTCATCGTGGTCGAGAACGCCGCCGGAATGCCTTGGGTGATGAGCGATTTGGCGGCGGCTTCGACCACGCCGTCGGCCACGGCCCCGAAACCGCCCAGCCCAGCCACGAAATGAACCTGACGCCGCCAATGCCCGAAGTCCTCGCAGGTCTCATAGGTCACGATCTTTTGGACCATGAGTTCGAGTTCCGCGGGCGTGTCGGCCGTCAATCGACCCACCGCCACGTCGGGCGAGCGATCGTCATCCAGATCCGCGTACCAGTTGTCGGTGGCGATTTCCTTCTCCGAGCCGAACTGCACGTTGACCCGTGCCTCGGCGTGATGCGTCGGCACCGAGCGCTTGCGCACGGCGGAGTTCGTTATCATCGCCGGATCGGCATCGCCAACCAACAGAAGATTTTTTACTTGGCCCGACGCGGCAATCCGACGAATCTCAGCGCGCAGCTCGACCGCCGAATACTGGTTCGAGATTACCGCCACGCGGTGCCCTTGCGCCTGGCGGTGTTCCAACCACGGCGCCAGCGCCTGGCGAAATTCTGGAGGGCAGACCACGATCGTGTCGGCGGCGGCCTGCGAAGGCGCACAGAGCAACAAAATCCACAAAGTAGCCGCCATTTACGAGCTCCAGAAAACGAGCCGAATTATCGAGGGTCGCCTTAGTTTATCGAATCGGCCCGCTTCGGCAGAGCCCGATATCTGCCGCTAACCGCAGGCGTGTGTCAGGCTCGGTTGGCGTGCCGAACGGGCTTCACGTATGATAGAACTCAGCCGGCGGGAGGCACCGCGGGGCATGAATTAGCGCTCGCTTTGAGATTTAGCAGCATGGCAAATCGTTGCGTCGATTCCAGAGTGACACGGATGTTTCTGATGCTTGCGTTAGTAGCATCCGGTGGCGCATGGGCCGCCGAGCCGCAGACCGTTGACGAAGCGTTGGTACGTCAGGTTCAGCAGGCCATTTCGCAGCTCGAAGACGAGCAGTTTTCGACGCGCGATCGGGCCGCCACGCGGCTGCAGCAGCTTGCCGACGACCCGAAGCTCGGGCCACTCTTGGCGGAAGAATTCTCGCGAGCATTGCTCTCTTCCGAGACTTCTTTCGAGGCACGGGCGCGGCTCGAATTGCTGGCGAAACACTTGCCTCCCGCGCCGGTTCCCGCTGAACAGGTTCCTTCGCCCGAAGAGATCGGACCACTTTTAGCGCAATTGGGTAGCAATTCCAATGCTGCCCGCGACCATGCCGGGCGGCGGCTGAAGTCGATGCTCATTCACGTCGAATTGATCCCACCGCTGCTCGTGGAGCTGAAGCGTTTTCAGGCTGACCCCAAGACAGACTCGCAAACGCGGCAGGCGATCGAGCCGATGCTAGATAAAGCTCGCGAGGCTTGGGTACTTGCCGACCCCCAGCGCGTGCCGTTGCCAGGCGTGAGTTTGCAGCAGATGTCGCAATGGATCGAGGAGTTGAGCCAATCCGG
>JAYVCO010000074.1:0-15750 GCA_043749935.1 Planctomycetia bacterium | reverse complement strand
CTGCCAGTCCCGGAAGAAGTTCCGATCATTGCCGCCGGCGTCGCGAGCTCCGTGGGAACGCTAAACCCCTGGATCGCGTTTGCCTCTTGCCTGGTCGGCGCTTTGGCGGGCGATTCGGTCATCTACATGATTGGCTATCACTTCGGCCACTCGCTGATCGTCAAGCATCCCCGATTTGCCCACCTGTTGCATGCCGAGCGCGAGGCGAAAATCGAAGAGATGATTCGCAAACACGGGCTCAAGGTGTTCTTCTTGTCCCGATTCATGGTCGGTATTCGGGCACCGGTCTATCTGACGGCTGGAATCCTGCGGATGTCATTTCGACGGTTTATCTTGATTGACGCGTTTTGTGCGACGTCGGTGGTCGGGCTGTTTTTTGGGCTCAGCTATGCCTATGGCGAGGGCTTGACCCAGTGGATTCGGCGGTCTGAAATAGGGGTCACGGTCCTCGTCGCTGTCGGTGCGTGTGTGATCTCGTTCATTTTCTTGTGGAAGCGCCGACGGCTGAAGCGATTGGACATGCTCGATAAACAAGCCTACGATGCGTGCAATCCGAATCTGCGCGAGAAGACGAAAGTATAGCGGCTCCGCAAGATTCGATCGCGCGTTTCGCACGTGTGCCATCCGCAAGATAGGCTCGGCGGCTGCTTTCATGAACCGAATCGGACCAGCAGTTGGTGTTTCTTTCCTAGCGGCGCTGTTGCTGCCAGCTGCGCTCGGTCAAGGCATCGATCTACCGGCACTCGAACCCAGTCCCGCCATGGCCACGCGTTTGCGATGGCTTCAGTACACGATGGTTTCGGGGCGGGTCGTGGTGTCCAGCTCCCATACTACTCGCATCACGGTCCCATTGCAGGTTAGTCTCGACGGACGTCGTCGCGAACGCCAATCACTCAATATCAACAATGCGCTGACTAACGTTCAGTACGAATTGACGACGCCCACCGAGCAATTGTCGGTCACGGTTACGGACTCGTCGCAGTTGGCGATGAGTCGAGTTTGGCACGACGGCAAATACAATTTGCAGTTCGAACAGATTCCCGGCAAGCCGCTGATGCTGACGGTTGCCGAGGGGAGCAGCAAGCGTTCGCTCGAAGCCGAAAGCTTCTGGCACTTGTTGATCGCCGAGCCAGAGGCGGTGCGCCGTCACTTGGTACCCGTCTTGGAGATGTTGCACCCACTTTGGCAGCTATCGGACATGGGCAGGGGTATCGAGGACCTACTGTTCGAGCGGGCCCAATCGCAGCCTCAGCCCGACCGCCAACGTTGGGCCGGTCTCGTGGCCGACCTGGCCAGTTCCAAGTTCTCCGTGCGACAAAATGCGGAGCGAGAGTTGTCAAAAGCCGGACAGGTCGTGGTGCCCTACTTGCAAAACCTCGATCGCGCGCGGCTCGACGCCGAACAGGCCTATCGCGTTCGATCCCTCGTCGAGTCGTTGGCCGTTGGATATGAAGACACCGCCGACCGGATCGTGATTTGGCTTTCCGGCGACGAGCATGTTTGGCTCTCGCTGCTCGCGCGCGGCGAGCCTCAAAAGCGGCGAGTGGCCGCGGAACAGCTCAGTGCGATCATCGGCCCGATCGAATTCGACCCAGTCGCCGCGGACTCCGTGCGCGACTCTCAACTTCAGCGGCTGCGAATCAGGCTGCAAAGACCACTAGCCATCAAGAAGTAGAGTTTCATGGCTAACGGAAAAACGCGATCCTCGTGCTTACCAGCGGCGACACGCATCCGCGCGAAATCCCGCAAGTCTTGTGCGAGTTTCTAGTCCCACCACCAGGCTTCCAAAGGCAAGTCCTGCTTGGCCCGGTCATTGGCCCTGCCGGCTTTCAGAGTGCCGTAGCTGTCGGTGACGATCGCCTGATCGCTCACGAACTCCTCGGGCCGTGCCATGACGCCGCCGCTCACGCCGACGATGATCAGGCGTTGGTTCAGGACGCGGTGGTTCATGACGCTATCCACGCTTTGCGGAGCCGGTCCCAGAGTGACTTGATACTGCTGTTCATCGTTGAAACAGGTCAGGTGCCAACCAACCTTCTCGGCAAGGTCTTGAGACTTGATCAGGGCGGACACGAGCGCCAGGTCGAACACATTCTGCAGATCGGCGTACACGGGGTATTTTTCGGCCAGCGCGGCGAAGTGGTCGGTGAACCGCTTGGCAAATTCCTGGTTGAGAGGTTCGGAAGCGTCGGTGTGAATCTGCTGGCCTAGATTGGTCAGCATTTCGTTTTCGCTGAGAACCTGCACGCCCGTTCCTCGCAATTCGTAGGCGTCACGATTTTCGGTGGCGTGCACGGCATCGTATTTGAGCGTGAACCACCAGCGCAGCACGTCGAGCGGCGGGGGCGTTTCGCCCCGTTTCAATTTGATCGACGCCAAATAGCCGGGCACCTCCGGTATGCCTGCCTCCAGTCCCATGCCCACCAGTTTCATGCGATAGTCAGCCTCGACCATCACGCGCGCCACGCGCGTGCGGGGATCGACGCCTTCCACTGAAATCGATTGCCGGCCCATTTGGGCCCGCAACGTCTTGAGCCATGCCGCTCGTTGTTCCGGCTTCAAGGGAGTCCCGCTCGATTGCTCCGCAAAGCGCTTGGTGCGAGCCAATCCCTCTTGGGTTGGATTGATCGAACAGCCGAAAGAACCCTGCGGCGTCGAGCTAAAGTATCGCAACAGCACCACGAGGTCATCGAGTTGGAGCACGGGACGTCCAGTCGTGCGGCTAACCGCGCGGCCTTCCAAATCGGTTTGCCACTGGCTGGCCGGGCCAGCCAACACCAGGTCTCCGGTCTCGGGATACACCAGCACGTATTTGATTTTTTCCAGTCCTGCCAGGTGAAGCATCTCGGACGTGGGCAAACGGCCGGCCGCCAGGCGGAGCTGGACATGCTTTTCCAGTCGCGGCAACGAAACCTTACGCAACGCGGCGAACTGCTGAATATTGGTGTTTTTGCTGGCATCGCGAGCCGTCAGCCGGGCCAGGCTCAAGGTCGCCGAGTTGGTCGGCTGCAGGGTCCGTTTCAGGACGCCCTCGGCATCGACGTATACGCCATTGCGAAACGGCGAAATCGAACCAGGCCCGCCCACTTCATCCCAGGTGGGTGGCCGAACCGTGGTTGTGATCAGATCAATCAGCGTGTCGAAATCCGCCTGCGCTCCACCGCGGGCGCCTGTCGAGGCTGGCAGTTCGCGCGTCGACTGCACGGCCTCGTTGCGGGTGCGGTCGTCGCCGATGCTCATCAGCGTTGAAGAAGCGGACTCTCGGCCACCCGCCTGGGCCTGAGCTTGAGCCAAACGCACCAGCCAGGCGTCGCGCTGTGGCGGAGCCTCGATTTGCTGTGCCAAGACCAGGGCCGGAGCGAACTCGCCGGTTTCCAATTGCTCCGCGAACAGCGTGGGAGAAGGCGGCTCAGCCGCACGCGACACATTGCCGGCCCCGAGCTCTGCGCCGGCCCAAAACGCGACAAAACCAGCGAAGATCATCGTTACAGCGAGCCAGCGATTGGAGCGATCCCCGTCGCAGTCCACAAGATGTGTCGACATGGTAATTGCCTCCTTGGCCCGCAACTGTTCCAACTGCCCTCCTGTAGGCTCTCACAGCGGGTCACTGAAGTCAAGGAAACCAAGCGGTGCTAGCGCAAAAAACAAACGGCCCACCCGTTCAACTCGGGGGGCCGTTTGTTGATTCAACTGTCAAGGAGACCGCTCGATTACTCGCCGGTGCTCCGCAGCGGGTACTAGCCGCCGCAGCAGCTCGGCTCACAGGCCGGTGCACCGCAAGTCGACTGGCAGCAAGACGTCCGGCAGCAGCGTTGCTTGTGGCAACGGTGCTTGTGGCAGCACTTGGTGCGGCAGCACTTGGGGGCGCAGCAGCTAGGAGCGGCACAGCACGAGGGCTCGGCAGCACAGCTCGGGGCGGCAGCAGCGCAAGAGGGCGCGGCGGCACAGCTCGGCGCGGCGGCACAGCTCGACTCACCGCAAGTCGGCTTGCAGCAGCGTTGCTTGTGGCAACGGTGCACGCGGCAGCACTTGGGGGCGCAGCAGCTAGGAGCGGCACAGCACGAGGGTTCGGCAGCGCAGCTCGGGGCGGCACAGCACGAAGTCTGACAACAACCACGACGGCACGCTTGCGCGTCCGAGGCGCTCGCCAACACAAACAGGCCGGCGACGAGCAGAGCCGGCAGCACAATGCGGGATTTCATGGACGGTAGCTCCTAAACAGAACGGATGGTTTTCACAACTCGACTCGCTGGTCAGCGCGTTTGCCTCTGGCGCATAGTTTTGCGATTTTTTCAGGCAGGCTGTTCAGCGGTGCTTGAGACCCTCCCGGTGGGATAGCCTCGCTGTTGGTTATCGTCGACCTAACCGAAGCTTCTTAGTCTGACCACGCATTTCCTCTAAACTTCCGAGTCGCGCGGTGCTGACAAACGGAATCTGCCGGTTTTGCGTTCGCCACCAAGGCGTGTGGCCATACAGAGTGCCGAGCATCGCCCGACGCGGCCCGAATAACCCGCATGCCGGAATTGCTCGGCAGCAAGGGAATAGCCGTTAGAACCGTCGGCTTGGGGTCTCGGCCAAAGAGGCGCAGAGCTCGCAGGAGGAGGGGGGATGAACAGACGAGAGAGCGAAAGCACCGGTTTATCTGCGAATGCTGCCGGCTAAAGTTAGCCCTACACTGAAGAGCGAGCCTATCGTTTGGCGGCCATCGAGAGGGCGACCAGGTAAGGCACTGGCTCGCTGCCCAGGGCGTTGAGCACCGTGCCTCCAGCGGTGAAGCAATGGGTGACGTCGGTCGGTTGGCCGTACTTTTCTAGCGCCGTGCCCCCCTCTCCGCCACCGACATAAACTTCGACGCCGGCCTGTTTCATGCGTGCCAGTTGGCCGATGAAACGCCGCGTGCCCTCGGCGAACCGAGGATCTTCGAACATTCCGAAAACCCCGTTGTGGAAAGCAGCGGCGGATTGGCCCCGATGCTGTTCGATGAATTCGCCAATCTTGCGCTCGAAAAGCTCGCTGGTCTTGGGCCCGATGTCGAACTGCTGATCGCGCGGGCCAATCGTTTCGGAGGCCCGGCCATCCTGCAGAATGAAATCGACGGGCAGCACGAATTCGATCCCTTTCTGCCGCCCCTCGGAAATCATCCGCTTGGCCTGCTCGATCCTTTGGCGCGGGATAAAAAAGGGCTTGTCGCTTTGTGACGGATCTTCCGCCAGGCCCAATGAGAATTGCTGGCCGTCCAACTCCGCGGCCGCTTTCTTGAGCGCCATGGCCAGCGAACCGGCGGTGAACACCTTTTTCACGGTGCCACGACCGATCATCGCTTCGAGGTCGTCGAGCTTGTCTGTCTTGAGCCCGCTGAAAATGACCAACTGCGTGGCCAGGCAGCGCATCATCGGCCCCTCGAACTCCTGGGCCTCGTATTTCCCCAGCGCAACCCGATTCATAGCCGCCGGCACGATCGTACTCGAAGCGTCGAGACTGCCGGCCGATAGCGCCTCGTGAACGTAGACGCGAGCGATTTTCTCGGCAAACTGATTGGCAAAGCGCGCGAGAGGCTCTGCCAATTTCAGCAAGTCTTCCGGCTTGGCTTTCCACAGTACGCGCTCGATGTCGTAGCGGCGCGTGTTTTCCAAGACCAAGATACTGCCCGGTGGCGCATCGCGAATTTTTTCGGCCACACGATCGCGAATCGTCATCGTCGATTCGTCGAGCCAATCCTCAATCAGATGCGCTTCGCAGTTCATCAGCTCGCCGATGCGGTTGGCCACTTTTTTCAGGCTTTCCTCGGGCTTGCGGCCTATGTGGCCGAAGATCACCTGTTTCCAGCCGTGCTCGCGGCCAAAACTGAGCGTCTGAGTCATCGACCGCAGGCGGACGTCTCCATCGCCAATCTTGTCGCCCGGCTTCGCATCGACATCACCACGCACTAAGACGCTGGTGCCGCTGGGCAAATCGGCCAGCGATTCCAAACGCGGAATCATCGCCAAATACTCCGCCAGCGTTCGCTTGGGCCGCCGGCCGTCCACGTCCAAAAGCGTCTGGCACCAACCGAGCATTGCTTCAGCAGTCACCGGCATCGTCTATTTCCTCTACGTGGCACGAAAAGCAGCCAATACTATTGCCCGCCGGCGGTTTGCTGCGCCACGGCTGCTGGCGCCGGTCCGTCATCAACCAAGGCATCCGAGAGTTGCTGGTCATAGTCCTTGCGTGCTTTTTCGTATTTTTCGAGTTCCTCTTTCGCCAGACTTTCGCCCGAGAGCAGGCGTTTAAGTTTCGCGGGCAGCGTCTCGCTCAGTTTTGCGTCGTAGCCGATGTGATAATCTTCGATCGTGCCATCGGATCCCAGGATTACCATCGTGGGCAAACCGGGAACCTGAAATACCTTGTCCTTGGCCTCTTGTTGGTCGCGAACAATTGGAATCGTGAGCTGAGCGTCCTCGAAAGACTTGCGCACCTTTGCGTCGCTCACCGTTGCTTCGTCCGTATTGACGGCCAAAATAACGACTTTGTCGTTGTCCTTGAATTGTCGATAGACCTCTTCCAGGTTCGGAAATCCCTTGAAGCACCAGCCGCACCAGGTGGCCCACAAGTCGAGCACGACGATCTTGCCCTTGAGCGAGTCGCGAGTGACCGAGCCGCCGTTGAAATCAAGGAAGGAGAAATCGGCCGGCATTTGCGCCAACAGCGCCGAGGGGGGCGCCGGCGGAGGCGGGAGCAGCCGCTTCAGAAGTTTCACGCCATCGGGAATCTCCATTTTGAAAGCGTCGGCTGCAATCTTGTTGTCGGTGCGAGCTCCTTGCATTTCTGCCCAGATCGAACACTTGGTCACCGAAAACTTTTCCTTGAAAGCATTCGTCGGGAATTCGAATTTCCTCAACAGATAAGTCTTCGGCGCGATCCAAAACACGCTGGTTCCCTGCGGCCCCGTGACCGAGACCCGATGACACTTCTCGTCTTTGAAAACTGCATCTTCAAGCAATGTGGGCTTCTCTTCGCCGACCAATTCCTTTAGCGGATCGGCGTCGACCAGGAGGACTAGCTGCGGCAGCATCAAATCGAGTTGGCCGCGCACCGCGGCCAACAGCAGTTTATCGGAAAAGATATTCGCAATGCTCAACGTCTCTGGACAAGGCAAGACCAAGACCTCGTCCTCGAGCGACTGAGTCGTCGCTCTCAATTTATCGCCGTCGGCGACGACGCTGGCGTCGAGCGAATGAATGCGAACTTTGTTCGGCCGCTCGAATGCGAGCGAGAACGGGATCGGTCGCAATTCGTCCTTTTGCCCCCCTTCGCCTTCAATAGTCAGAAAAAGCTCTCCGGCATCTTCATAGCTCGTGGCCTTTTGGTAGACGTTGACCATCTGCTCGAGCAATTTGACCGGGTCCGTTTCGTCAACGGCCGGCGCGGCTTGCTCGTGGGAGGCGGTCTTTTCGACATCGTCGGCCTTCGTCCCTGAGATGGCGGCAGTAGGCGGACTCGATTGTTGACACCCGAAGGTCTGTAGACCGAGCACGAGCAGTATCGGGGCAAAAAGGCCCAAACGTTTCAGCGGGTGAATGGCAATCGCTAACATAAAAGGATCCTTGTAAAACAGGATTGAAAATCGGAGTGAGAACTTCACGCGCTCTGGGGCGCGTCGCGAGTTCCCGATTATTCGAAACTTCGGCCGCTGCGTAAAGCTTGAGTTACAACCTTTGGCGACTTGACCAGCCGCGCAAAGTGCTCCTATGATGCCCGAGGGAACACATGCCTACGCCTATTTTAACAAATTACAACGCGCGAATTAGCCCAATTTACAGATGATCTCCGTTTTACGATACGGCACTGATTCGTCGCTGCGGCTCGAACTAGCCCCAGAAGTTCTCGTGGCCCACTGCGACGCTCCGCGAGGCGAACCCCTGGCAAATGTGGCTGATGCGACTACGCGCGCATTAGCCGATCCGCTCGATTTCCCGTCTCTCTCGCAGTCGGCATTGCCGGGCGACAAAGTCGCGCTGGCTTTGGAGCCAGGCGTGCCCCAGGCCGCCGCGATCGTGACCCGCGTTGTCGAGGTGCTCTTGGCCGTTGGGGTCGACGCGGCGGACATCACGGTTTTGCGCACCGAGGCAGATCTTGAAACGGGCGCGGTCGACCCGATTAGCCAGTTGACTGAGGTCGTTCGTAGCCGCATTGGCAGTCAGGTTCACAATCCCGGCAATCGCGAGTCGCTTAGTTATTTGGGCGCTTCGACGGATGCCAAACCGATTTATATCAATCGGATCATTCATGACGCCGATCTCGTGATTTCGATCGGTTGTCTCCGGCTGAGCGATTCGCCGGGATACTATGGCATTCACACCGGTGTATTTCCCACCTTCTCCGAGACTGCCAACCTCGACCGATACCGTTCGGCCAAACTCGCCAGCCCGGCTGAGCGCAAACGGCTGGAAACACTGGTCGATGAGGTTAGCTGGCTTTTGGGCGTGCGATTTAACGTCCAAGTCGTGCCCGGCGCGGGGACCGATGTTCTACACGTGCTGGCCGGCGATGCCGACGCGGTGTTTCGCGCTGGCAGCCAACTCTGCGAGGATGCCTGGACGTATTGGGTTCCTCATCGGGCCGACTTGGTCGTGGCAACGATCGAAGGCGACGCCACGCAGCAGACGTGGGACAATGTGGCACGAGCGCTTTTCGCCACTTCGCACGTCGTCCGCGAGGAGGGCGCCGTCGCGATTTGCACGGAGCTGGCCCAAAAGCTAGGCCCCGGGCTGCAGCGCATCGTGGGAGACGAGGATTTGGACGCGGTCTTGTTCGAGATTCGCAAATACCATCCTTCCGACGCCCTGCCCGCGTCCGAAGTCGTGCATGCTTTGCAACGCGGCAAAGTGTATCTCATCAGTCGGCTCGACGACGAGCTCGTCGAGGAGTTGGGAATGTCGCCGGTCACGGGTGAGCAGGTCTCGCGATTGGCCTCGCGCTACGGCTCTTGTATTTTGCTGGCGAACGCCCAATACGCAATGGCTCGGCCACGATTGGACGATCTCGACGAAGTGCCGGCAGTCAAAGGGAAACTGCGGAAGTGAACAACCTCGCACAAAAACCGGATTGGCTAACGCGATACAAGGCGCTGCGAAGCCACGTTGGCCTGGTGGACCTCGGCAAACGCACGCAAATCGAGATCGCAGGTCCGGATCGCGCGTCGTTTCTGCACAATCTTTGCACGAATGAGATTCGCAAGTTGGCGATTGGAGCCGGTTGCGAGGCGTTTCTGACCACGGTGCAAGGCAAGACGCTGGCCCACGTGTTGGTGTTCGCGGGCCCCGATGCGCTCGTGTTGGAAACCGTCCCAGGCGAAGCCGAAAAGATCCTTGCTCACTTGGACCACTATTTGGTTTGCGAGCAGGTCACCCTCATCGATCGCACAGCGCAGTGGTCGGAGCTACTGCTTGCCGGGCCCGAGTCTGAGTCCTTGCTCGAAGCTATGGCAGCGGTCCATGTGCCGCAAACACGTTTGGCTCACGCTCCGGCAAGTCTCGCGGGAGCATCGGTTTGGTTGCGGCGTGTCGACTTGACGGGCAGCATCGGATTTCTAATTGGGCTGCGCGACGAGGACATTTCCAACGTGACTACCGCGCTGGACACTGCGGGCGCCGTGGCGTGTCCGATGGGCGCATTTCAAGCGGCCCGGATCGAGCGGGGTTTCCCGCTGTTTGGGACGGATATATCCGACAAGAACTTGCCCCAGGAGGTGGCCCGCGACGCGCAGGCGATCAGCTTCGTCAAAGGTTGCTATCTGGGACAAGAGACCGTCGCTCGTATTGATGCCTTGGGGCACGTCAACAAAACACTCGTGGGACTGAAATTCGCAAGCAGCGAAATTCCTGCTGCGGGCATGGAACTGTTGGCGGATGGGCAACCTGCGGGGCACGTGACTTCCGCGACCTTTTCTCCGCGGTTAGGTCTTCCCTTGGCGTTGGGCTATGTTCGCCGCAGCGCCAACACGCCGGGCACGCGTCTCAGTTCGACGATCGGCGAGGCCGAAGTCGTCGACTTGCCTGTCGACTAAAGGGTATGTGGCCGAGCCGCAATTTCGAATGTATTGGCGAATTCATCGAGCCAACTTTCGATGTGCTCAATCAGGTTCCCATCGGCCGGTACTTGGCCGGTGATTGTGAATTTGCTTGCGGTCAAGGCCGCGTGCAGCGCTTGCAAGTGTTGCCGCGCACAGTCGATGAACGCTTGCTGTTCGATCGCGTCCAGCACATGGCGCAGCAGATTCACGGCTTCCGGTGTCCGATCGCGCCGCAATGAAACCAGCCGACCTTGTTCTGCTTTGTACAAGAAATCGTCCGCGAAAGCTCGCCGCAATTGGCCGGAGGACGTGAAATGATAGGCCGGTTGCGCGCCGAAATAAAAGCTCACGCTGCCGTCTGGGCGAAAGCCAACGATCACCGGTTCAACGTGCCCCGGAATTTCGAGGCGCACTCGTTCGATGAGCGTCTTGGCTTCGGCCAACAAGTCTTCGCGGTCGTGTTCTTCTTTGGCCACAGCGTGGCTAGGCCAATCGGCCGGTTCCCTTGATTACGTGTGAGCACGCCATTTCCGTCGCCACGCAGTCGCCAGCAAAGCAGCTAGAGCCATTGCGGCGATCAGGACGCTGCACGGCTCGGGGACGATGACCTGCGTGATTTGGGTGGCCCAACTGCTACTGTCCGAGGCAAATTCCTGAAACGTCCAAAAGATGTTGGGATCGTTCGGATCGAGTACGGTGGTTGTGTAGTCGCCCCAACGGTTATTAATCGGGTGGTAGTTGCCGACAGGGCTCGCCTTGAGCAGGAATGGCGTCCCAAACGAGGTCACACCCGCGAGCGTTTGGCCCACCACGGCAAAATCGCTGAGATTTCCGCCGGCTCCAAATCCGGAACGCGTGAAACTGATCACGATGTCGCCTTTGGCATTGGCGGCAACGCTCGGTTGAAAGTAATCGAAACTAGGATTGCTCAAGACGCCTTCCTGAAGAACTTGATTGGTTTGTTCGTCGATCTTCAGCCAGGTAATTGCTGAGTTGCCCGAAACTTTGGTGTCATGCACGGCGTACAGCGTATGCCCGACCTGGTAGACATTGGCACTTAGGCGGTCGTCGATCGTACTAATCACGCGAGTGCCGTCAGGCTGGGCTGCCAACGGCGGGTTTCTATATTGAGCGACAGTAATCGGGGTAGTCGCCGACAAAGTGGCTCCCGCAGTCGCGGTTCCAAGAATATTGGTACGGTCCAAAATCGTCGAGATACCGCTGAACGAAGTCGCCAAGAGCGGAGCGTGATCTTTTGCCGCGCCAAAATCGGTGATCGGCTGAATCGATGCTCCCATTGCGAATGGTACGCTGTCGAATCGGCTAAGATTTGCAATCGTCGGGACAGGCGCCAGGAGATCGGATTTAGGAAGGGAAAAAATCGAACTGTCCGTATACTGGCCCGTGATGCTGGTGAAGTTGTTGGTCGAAACGTACACGCCGTTGGCGTCGACGCCCATCATCGTGTAGTCGACGAATTTGCCATCCCCACCGACGTTTCCGAGGAATCCGACTGCTTTCCAAGAGCCCAGTGGGTTGGCGGAATCGGACCGGGCGATCATCACGGAATTATTCGTACTGTCGCCGGTCAATCCAGCCGCGATCCAGCGATCAACGGTTGGATCGTAAAGAATCCGTTCGTTAAAGGCGCCGAGCCCGCTGATCCCTGAGCCCGGATCGAAGCCCGCGGTGGACCAGAATTGCCGCGCGGAAATCAGTTCTTGTTGAGTCCCCGTCGTCTTGTCGTAGACGGCATAAGCACCATTAATCAGTTGCACGATGTTGTTCGGCCCCACCCCTCCGGCATTATCGGGAGGCGCGTACGACGTGCCATTGAGCGTAATACCATCGCTCAGTTGCACTCCCGTGAAATTGAGGCCGATCGTGCCCGTTTGCGCGCTAGATTGCTCGGGGGCGAGGAGCGAAAGGCACAGAAACGCGCACGCCAGTCGGGGCAGACTGGCCCGCGAGCAAATTGCCGAATTAAAACGCGAAGAAAAAAGCACGATCGAAACCCGGCAGAAGTGAGAATCGGGCCGCTTTGGCGAATGCGAAACGGTATGCCCCTATCCTATTTGGTGCCGGGCCGAATATCAACAAAACGGCTGAATAGAGGGGGTCGAATCGGCTAAGAGTTCCGAAAAAAGACACGCTCGACGTTGCCGCGCAGCACCTGTTGGCCCAGGCTGATCGCCCGATCCTCGGCCCATCCTCGGTCGATGACGAACCGCTCGGCCAAGACCTTGGCCAAAATCCGCTTGTACATGGCGAACTTGGGTAATGCAAATTCGAGCTTGTACATATCGCTGTAGTACCCGATCTGCTTGCTGCTGGGCACGGCCTCAAGCCGAGCCGCCGCGTCGTGCTCGATGTACGTTGGCGTGTTCGAGTACCACCAGTGACCGTTCGTCAGCACGTTGGGAAATATCCAACTGTAACTGACCAGTTCTTGATTGGTGACGCTTGCTAATACGGAAATCGGGAAGAGGACTTGCGGGAACGCATTGAACAGCTCGCGATACTGAATCAGCGAGACTCGAGAGTCGTACAGGTCACGACCCTGGTAGACACCCTCGGCGTACACACCACGGTTGACGCCAATCATCAGATCGAACGGCAGCTTGAATTCAGCACAAAACTCGGCCAACGTCCAAAACACGAAGTGGCCTAAGTCACGTAAGTGGTCTGCCCCGGCCTGAGGACCCAAGCGCCAGACGGCCTCAAAAGCGATTGTCGCCCGCGCCTCGCTGACGGGCGCAGGCGTGAAATCAGGCGGGAGCGAAATCGCGCAGGCTCGCGCGCCACGCGCCGCGAAATGCTGGAAGAGCTTTCCAATCGCGCTGCGCAGCGATTGAGTATTGGCGATCGACGTACTCGTTGCTTTTTCGAGACGATCTCGCACTGTCAGTTGCGCCAAGTGAAACACCAAATCATCCGTGCGCAGGCAAGGAATATAGATCGAGGTGTCGAATCCTGTGAGCGGATCGTCGAAATCGTTGGTCAAAAAGACAGCTTCCAGGTTGCTTCGTTTGAACACTTGGGCCGCCCAATCGGGCTGCGCCATGGCCGCCGCCGCACCATCATAGAGTGACTCCCAATTGTCCTTGGTAATGGCCTCATCCTGAAACTGGAAAAAGGATCGTGCGATTTCAATCAGCCAACTCGATTGGATTGTATTTTCAATGGTTCCCAAGCTTTCCACGAGCCGGCCGACCTTCTCTTTCGGCGCCAAGCCCGGCTCTTCGATTCTCGCACGAGGCATTCCGGCGGAATGGGCCAATTCCGTGTAGTAGTGATAGCCCATGAGATCGGCCAACGTGGTCGAAGCCGGGGCGTGGGCGTTGATATGCGTGTGCGGGTCGATCAACGGGATCGCGTCCAGGGCGTCGAAAAGGCGAGTGCGAAGAGAGGCAGACATTGCGGAGCTCGCTCGATGATCTTGGAAGAAAACCCCATCTTCCAGCAATACGCGGCGCTTGCAAGTCTTTTTGAAGGTCGTTGCTGAATCGCCCGCGCGGCTAAGTGGTCAGCGGCAGTTCTTCATTCAAGAACGCCGCATAGTGCCGAACGGCGGCGTCTTGATCGCCATCGCGGTCCAAGACTACGCCCAGCACGCGGGCTCGCAGGATCACACCCTTTTCCAATCGATCACGAAATAGCCGGTGGCATAACTGTATCCGAAAAACAGTACCCTGCAGCCAACCGTCCCAGTTCGAATCGTGAGCGTCCGCCGGATGGACCATCTCGGCATAGCTGTACTTGCTTGAGGAAAGACGAAACAGATAGCATTGAGGGAGCCCCGATGCACCTTTGCCTTCCAAGTGGTCGGGCTTAGCCATGAGGTCAGCGAAGGTACCGCGCTCGAGGCCGACAAGTTGAAACGCCTCGCTAGCGACGACCTCGCTTCGCGTGGTGATGGTTGGGCAGCTATCCAAGAGACTCGTTTGCACCGACGCGACGAGCTCGATGGCAGCTAATGCAGCAGCAATTGGATGGCTGGCGGCGCGCCAATAGATTTGTGCGCGCACTGCGGCTTGCGCCTGCTCGGGAAATGTCGCCACCAGATCGCCTCCGCGAACGTAGCATTCGACATTCGTGTCATCGCAGGGCGAGGAGAGGAACGGCAAGTCGATTTGCAACAACCGGCCGTTTCTCAAGGCATGCTGATCGGCGTGTAAATCGTGTACGCCTTTCGCCGGATCGAGTGGATCGACAACCGCCTGGAAGCGGTCCAGACAGAGGCGCATCTTGCTGTCGTCGGCCTGCCAGAACTGCGATGGCATGTTCAGCTACGGAGCGTTGAGGGTTCCGAGGGAATCACGACAATAAAAAAACCCCGCCGCATCGCGCGAGGCGAAACGGCGGGGCCGGAACAGAGAAGAGGCCGGGTAGATATACGAGCAGGTATCGAAAAATGTATAAGGCCGGGGTGACAACCCGAATTCGCTCGCACTCTCTAACCGCAGGGCCATTCCCCACTGTTCGTCTTTGATCTTACCACGCTGAAATCGAAAGTCCATAGTTTCGCAAGTATTTCTAAAATAATTTTTCCCACCACGCGCGCCTTGCCCGGCGGAAGGTGAAACCCACCCCAGCAGCCGTCTGAGAGGGCGCGTTGCGTGTGGGGGCTCGACCTTTATAATCCAGACCAGTTTGCCCGGCGGCTACCCGAGAAAAGTAATGCCAGACTACCTAGCGCTTTGCCAGCGAGCCGCCCAAGTGGGCGGGGACGTGCTTTTAAGTTGGGTCGGGCGTTTTGGCGTTCGCGAGAAGGGGCCCGCCGACCTGGTCACGGAGGCCGATTGGGCTTCGCAGGAGGCCATTCGAGAGGTCCTGCTCACGGCGTTCCCGCAGCATGGCTTCGTTAGCGAAGAGGCCGACGCCCTAAACGCAAGTGCCGAGTACTGTTGGGTTGTCGATCCGCTGGACGGAACCACGAATTACGTCCATCAGTTGCCGCACTATGCCGTCTCAGTTGCACTATTGCACCACGGCCAGCCGCTCGTGGGCGTTGTCCTCGATCCGGTGCATCAGGAATGTTTTGCTGCTCAAAAAGGCTCTGGTGCATTTCTCAACGGTCAACCGATCCATGCCAGCCGAACGAGGAATTTGTCGCAAGCGCTTGTCGCTGCAAGTTTTTCGGCCAAGGTACAGGCCTCGTCGCCAGAAATCGATCAGTTTGTCGCAGCCCTTCTTGGATGCCAGGCGGTAAGGCGGACCGGCTCCGCGGCATTGAACCTGTGCTATGTGGCGGCCGGACGATTTGATGGCTTTTGGGCCATGAGCACCAAAGCGTGGGATGTTGCGGCGGGCATATTGCTCGTGGAAGAGGCCGGTGGCATTGTTTCTGCTTTAGATGGCAGCAAGTTCGACTTGCAGGTGCCGCATCCGGTAGCCAGTGCCACCAGAGAATTGCACGATCAGTTTCGGGATTTGCTGGAAAAGGCCGTTTCAACGAGCTAAAACTGTTTCGCCCCCAGGGTTTATCGTGGTGCCAGCAGGCTCAAAGTCCCGGCCTTTTTTCTTGGTAGTTGTGTGGTGTCGGATTAGACTGAAAGGGCGAATCACATCTCTTTTCACATTCTCAACCGCCCGGCTATTGCTTTCGGAGCATGAGCCGGCAGCTCAGGGGCTACTTGCCATGGGACAGCGATTCTGGCAATCCAGATACGCTTCATCCACCTGGGTCGCGATTTGGC
>JAYVCO010000073.1:0-9209 GCA_043749935.1 Planctomycetia bacterium | reverse complement strand
GCCAAATCGGAAAAGGCTGCGGACAAGAAAATCGCGGATCTCGACACCAAACTGACGGCCGCCCGCAAAGTTCGCGATACAGCCCGGGAGGCGCTGGGCAAGGCCAGCGAAACGTATACTCGATTTACTCCCGTCTATCCCGCGACGAGCTCCGGCCGGCGGACGGCTTTGGCGCGGTGGATTGCTTCGAAAAACAACCCGCTGACGGCACGCGTGGCGATCAACCAGATTTGGATGCGGCATTTCGGTAGCCCGTTGGTGCCGACCGTGTTCGATTTCGGGCTCAACGGTAAGCCACCGACGCACCCCGAGTTGCTCGATTGGCTCTCCTTCGAGTTGATGGACCAAGGCTGGCGGATGAAAGCGATTCATCGGCTGATCGTGCTGAGCTCGGCCTATCAGATGCAATCGTGGTCGGATAATGAAACGAATCGCCAACGCGACCCCGAAAACCTGTTGCTGTGGCGCATGAATTCGCGGCGGATGGAAGCCGAGGTGGTGCGCGACAGTACGCTGCAAGTCGCTGGTGGGCTCGACGCCACGATGTTCGGACCCGACCTGGATCAGAACTTGGGGCTCACGGTGCCGCGACGGAGCATTTATTTCCGCAGCAGCAAGGAAAAGAAGGTCACGTTTCTGGAAATGTTCGACAGCCCCAACGTGACCGATTGCTATCGCCGCAGCGAAACGGTCGTGCCTCAGCAGGCGTTGGCCATGGTCAACAGCTCGTTGACGTTGGCCCAGGCCCGTCGGCTGGCCGGCGCGATGGCCGCGGAGCTGAATACGCAAGCCACGAGCGAGAGCCTGGCGGCTTTCATTCAGGCCGCATTCGAGCGGATCTTGTGCCGCGAGCCGAGCGCCGAAGAACGCGCGACATGTATCGATTTCTTGAATACGCAAGCTACGCGGTTTGCCGATCTCAAGGCACTCGAATTGTTCACTTCAGGTGGAGACAATCCGGTGAAGCCTTCCGACAATAGCCAGCAACGGGCTCGCGAAAACCTGGTCCACGTGCTCTTGAATCACAACGACTTTTTGACTGTGCGATAACGGAAACTCAGGCCCATGCGACCAAAACCTTCTCACCATCGAACGCACGCCAGCATTCCTCGTCGGGCATTCTTGGCCGACATGGGCATGGGCTTTACCGGCCTGGCACTGGGCGAGATGTTGCTGCGTGATGGCGTCTGCCGAGCCAACGAAGCATCGGCCTGGACCCCGCCCAACGGTCAGCCCCATTTGACGCCCAAAGCGAAGAACGTGATCTGGATCTTTCTGGTCGGCGGGATGAGCCATTTGGAAAGTTTCGATCCCAAGCCGGCGCTCAACGAGTTTGCCGGCCAGGAGATCGGCCAAACGCCGCATAAGGACGTGCTGACCGCGTCGTTCCTGAACGAGAACCTGCGGATCGTCGTGCCCGACGATGCCAATGGGCACATTCGCCATAAGTTGTTCCCCATGCAAGTCGCCTTCCAAAAGTGCGGAGCCAGCGGTTTGGAAATCAGCGATTGGTGGCCCCACTTGGGCTCGTGCGCCGATGACCTGGCAATCGTCCGCTCGATGTGGACCACCGACAACAATCACGGCGCCCAGTTGCAGTTCCACACCGGGCGCCACGTGCTCGAAGGACAATTTCCCACGATCGGCTCGTGGATTCACTATGGGCTCGGATCGCTCAACGACAACTTGCCGAGGTTCGTCGTGCTGGGCACTCCGATTGCCGATTGCTGCGGCGGCATCGGCGCTCACGGAGCCAACTACTTGGGACCGGAACACAACGGCGTTCAACTGGGGGTCGATCCGAAAAACCCGTTGCCGTTTGCCGCGCCCGGCACCGACGTGTATCGCGAGGAGCAGCTAGGCGAATTCGAGCTATTGGGCCGACTCAACAAGCTGGCGGCCGTCGAATATCCCCAAGACGCGGCCATTCTTGCGCGGATCAAGTCCTACGAGCTGGCGTTTCACATGCACACCGCCGTGCCCAACGTGGTCCATTGCGAAGCGGAGACGGAAAACACACGCGCGCTGTATGGGCTCGATCAGAAGGAAACCGAAACCTTCGGCCGGCAGTGCTTGGTTGCCCGGCGGCTGGTCGAACAAGGGGTCCGCTTCGTGCAAATCTTCCACGGCAGCAACGGCGGCGCCGGCGCCTGGGACGCCCACGGTGGATTGCAGAAAAATCACAGCCAGATGTGCGGGCAAGTCGATCGGCCGATTGCCGCCTTGCTCAAAGATTTGAAGCAGCGCGGCATGCTCGATGAAACGATAGTCGTGATCGGCAGCGAATTTGGTCGGACGCCCGGCACCCAGGGAAGCGACGGCCGCGATCATCATCCGTTCGCCTTCTCGGTCGTGATGGCAGGCGGCGGGCTGAAAGGCGGCATCACCCACGGTGCGACCGATGCGCTGGGCTTTCACGCCATCGAAGACCGGCACTATGTCACTGACGTGCACGCCACGGTCTTGCACCAGTTGGGCATCGACCCCAAGCGACTCGAAGTGCCCGGCCGCAAGCGATTGGCGATCGATTTCGGAAATCCGATCGACGCGATCATCGGCTAGGAAGCGCCATCGGCATCTTCCGCCGGCCGCGACCGCCCCAGCAGCAGACGCAATTCGTGCATCCCTAGCAGCCATGCGGCCGCCGCGTACACAATGGTGCCCGCACTGATTGAAAGTGCGAGACTAAGCGCTTCCGAAATTCGGGACGTCGGCAGGTTAGCCGTCGAGAGACCGAGAGTCCAGACAACCGCCAGCGACATGACCAGGCCGGCCGCGGCGCTCTTGGCCATCGTTGTTCCCAACTCGCTCCAATCGAGTCGGCTCCCGGTTCGAGAAAACGAAACGGTCAACAGAATAACCTGGACGCCAGCAGCGATCGAAGTGGATATGGCCAGGCCAAGTTCGGCTAGCGGCCAGATGAGTGTCAGGTTGAGCGTCAGGTTCAACGCCACGGCAACCAAACCAAATCGGGCCGGCGACATCCGGTCACCGGCGGCGTAATATCCCCGCACGAGCACCGGAATCGCCGAATAGGCCCAGACCCCGCTAGCGTAACAGGCGATCATCCGCGCGGCGCGGGTTGCGTCGTCTGCGGTGAATTCTCCTCGCTCGAACAGCACGCGTGTGATCGGCTGGGCCAACAGCAGTATGCCCAGGCCGGCCGGCAACGCGGTGAACCAAACCAGCCGCAACCCCAGGGTCAGATCTTCGCCAAGCTTTGCCAACTCGCCGCGGGCCGCGTGCCGGCTGAGCAAAGGATAGACGACCGTGGCAATCGACAGCCCCAGCAGTCCGACGGGTAGCTGATAAAATCGTTCACCATAGTAGATCGCGGCCGCGGCGCCGGTTTGCATCGGATAGCTGACCTTGTCGCCCAACCAGGCAATCGTTTGCGACGATCCGGCCGGGGCCGAGAGTCCCCAGGCAATCAGGCTGTCCAGCAGCGTGTTGAGTTGCGTCACCGCCATGCCGAGCGTGATCGGCAGCATCGCACTGGCAACCTGCCAAAAAGCGCGACGACTGGCCGGCCAGTCATAGTCGAAGCGAAAACCGAGTTGGCGCAGCGCCGGAATCTGAACAACGAACTGTAACACTCCGGAAACCAGCACGGCCGCGGCAATCACATAGGCCTGCGCCAGCTTGTCGGAAGAAAAAAAAGGAGCCACTCCCCAGACCGCCGCGAGCCAGCAAATGTTCAACAACGTGGGCGCGATGGCCGGCCATTTGAAATGCGATCGGGCCTGCAACGCGGCCGAAGCCTGCGCGGATAGACAGATCAGCACCAGATAGGGCAACATGGTCGCCGTCAGACCCAACAGCGGCGAGCTGCCGGCACCTTGAAAATCGGCCCACCACAACAGCCCGCAAATCGCCTCGCCCACCAGCGCCAGCGTCGAGAGTAAAATCGTCAACCAGGTGAACAGCACGCTCAGCAATTGCCAAGCCCGTTGCGGTTGGCGTTCGAATTCGGCCGTGAAGACCGGCAAGAAACTGGCGGCCAGCGCGCCTTCGCCAAAAATGCGCCGCAATAGATTGGGCACGCGGAAGGCTACGACAAAGGCGTCCATCACGCGCCCTTCTCCCAAGCCCAGCAGCGCGGCCGTGGCCATATCGCGAGCCAGGCCCAGCACGCGACTGGCCAGCGTGCCCAGGCTCGTGGCCCAAATCCCCCTCCAAAGCTCTCGCCGCTCACGTCCGATCATGGCTCGCTATGGTAGAACGCGAGAAGCATGGGGAAAAGGCGGGAATCGCCGGGCGGCAGAAAACCGGGCCGGAATCGCCCCATTTCTTTTTGTCAACCCCAGCTATCGCGACACATTCCGTTGGCCCCGTGCACCGGATGGTAGCGGTTGCCAAAGCGGGCGGATTTCGAGAAGATCACGAGTACGCGCTCACGGAATTGCGCGACCTCAAAACACCGACGGAGAGCTGCCGTGGCCGAGCGATCGAAGTATCAACAAAAGATCATCAAGAACTATTACAACAACGTTGCAGCGATATCGCTGCAACGATTGAGCGAGCTGGTGACCGAGCTCTATCTGGCCGAAGGCAAGGCGCGGCAAAAGCATTGGAAGAACATTGCCGGCGCGCTCGATAAGCTCAAAATTCCGGCCTCGCGAATCGAGCATCTGGTGAAGCAGGACAATCCGTCGTTGGTGGCCAAACTGGTCGAAGAACTGCTGGCGAAGAAGTAACGGAAGGCAACCATTCGCATGGCCACGAACAACGAACAAGTCGCCGAGTTGCGTTGGAACAAGTTTCCGGTGCTCGACGACGGATTTGTCTGCTTGGTTGACGTCATGGGCGACGACCAGGCCGTTGTCCAAGCCGCCCGGGTCAGCTATGGCGAAGGCACACGGAAAGTTTCCGACGATCGGGGGCTGATCCGCTACTTGTTGCGGCACCGGCACACAACGCCTTTCGAAATGGCCGAGATCAAGCTGCTGGTGCGCGTGCCGATGGATTGTTGGCGGCAATGGATCCGCCATCGCACGGCCAACGTCAACGAATACAGCACTCGCTATTCGCTGGCCATCGATGCGATGCAAACCACCCCTGCCGACCAGTGGCGCGGGCAGGCCACACAAAACCGCCAGGGCAGCGCCGGCGTTTTGGAGCCGCAGCAAGGCGAGCAACTGTCGGCATCCGAAGCCGATTTCCAACTTCGGGCGCGCGAGCTGTACGAGCAGCGGATCGCGCTGGGCGTCGCGCGCGAGCAGGCCCGCAAGGATCTGCCGCTTTCGACCTATACCGAAGCCTATTGGAAGGTTGACCTGCACAACCTGCTGCACTTCTTGGCGCTGCGGATGGACGCCCACGCGCAATTGGAAATTCGCGATTATGCGGCCGCAATCGGAGAGCAAATCGTGCGGCCCCTGTTTCCGCTCGTGTGGGAAGCGTTCGTCGACTATCGACTGGAAGGAACTTTTCTATCGCGGCTGGAACGCGAAGTGATCGTTCGCCTGATGCAGCGGCTGGCCGAAATCGGCCACGGACAGGCCAGCGAAGACGATTTTCTGGCGGTGCAAGATCCGTCCTGGGCCGAGCTCACCCGGTGCCGCGAGCGCGACGAGTGCCGCGAAAAACTGCGCGAATTGAAAATCCTGAAATGATCTAAAAGGGCAAACCCTCAATGCGCGACCCGAGCGAAGACGAACTGTTGGATTTGACCCAGCAACTGCTGGAGAGTATTGCCACTGCCGATTGGGAAACGTACCAAGACCTGTGCGATTCGACGCTCTCGGCCTTCGAGCCGGAAGGTCGCGGCCACCTGGTTCAAGGGCTCGAGTTCCATCGTTTCTATTTCGACTTGGGGGCTCCGGAAGGCCCGCGAACCACGACCATGGCGTCGCCGAAAGTGCGGCTGATGGGCGACGTGGCGGTCGTGACGTACGTGCGGCTGGTGCAGTCGCTCAACGAGGCCGGCGCGCCGGTCACTTCGCACTTCGAGGAGACCCGCGTCTGGCAAATGCAACACGGCAAGTGGCAGCACGTCCACTTTCATCGCTCGCCCTGCTGAGCTGCGGCCGTTATACATCGCTCGCGCGAGGTCACGCGATACTAGACCGCGACC
This sequence comes from Planctomycetia bacterium, assembly GCA_043749935.1. Taxonomy (GTDB): domain Bacteria; phylum Planctomycetota; class Planctomycetia; order Pirellulales; family PALSA-1355; genus PALSA-1355. The sequence continues at coordinate 3,133 of JAYVCO010000073.1, read as the reverse complement.
GGCTGGTTCGGCTCAAGACATTCGAGCGGCTCGATCTCGCCGTTGGCGATCATCCGCTCGACGATCTCTTGTCTGAAAATCGGCACGCAGCCGGGAGCGCGAATGCCGATTTGCACGCGGTTGCGATCGATAGCGACGACCGTGACCACGATGTCTTCGTTCACCAGGATCGACTGTCCCGTCTTGCGAGAGAGAATCAGCATCGTGAGTGCCCTCCTGAGTTGTGGCCCGCCGCCCCGCGAGCCGTCGCCTGGCATGATCGTTAGAACCGCGGAGAGTATGCTAGCTCGGCGTTGTGAGGGAATTGTGAGGAGCGACTTAGATCTTCAAGAGGGCGGGCATAGAGGGTCCCCTCATTGGAAGGAGTTGCGATCCTCAAACGGCTTCTGCTTGTTCCCATTACGCCCGGTCGATCGGAAACGCCATCACGTCAGCCAGATTCTTTGCGCCTGCGACCAGCATCACGAGACGATCGAACCCCAATGCCACGCCCGTGCAGTTGGGCAGGTCCGCGTCCATGGCCTTTAGCATCCGGCTTGCCTCGGGCAGCAAAGGCTTGCCTTCGGCAACACGGTGGGCATTGGCCGCGCGGTTGCGCTCGCGCAGCACTTGGGGATCAGTCAGCTCGTGATAGCCGTTGGCCAGCTCGACGCCTCGCACATAGAGCTCGAACCGTTCGGCGACGGGCGGATCGCCCTGCACTTGCGCCAGTGCCGCCTGGCTGGCCGGATACGAGTGCAATAGGGTTGGCCGCGCCTGACCTAAGTGAGGCTCGATCAGGTGCGACAGAATCAAATGGAGCCAGCCGTCTCGATCCATCCGGCCAAAACTTTCGGAAACGTCGATGCCTCGCTCCTGGGCGACTTGCGCCAATTCGTCCGCAGTGGATCGGTGAGGGTCAATGCTCACATGCGTGGTAAATGCGTCGGTGTAGCTAAGTTGCTCGGCAGGCCCAAAACCCAACAGACTTTCGGCCAACTCCGAGAGCAGATTCATGCCCGCGGCCATCGAGTCGCCACGGCGATACCATTCGACTATCGTGAATTCGGGATTGTGACGAGCGCCCGATTCTCCACCGCGAAAGGCCCGTGTGATCTGATAGATCGCCTGACCGCCGGCCGCCATCAGCCGCTTCATGGCGAATTCTGGCGAGGTTTGCAGCCACAACTTTCGGCCCGCTTCCGGTTTCTTTGGATCGTCGGGCAAAATGACCGACAGCGGATCTAAATGGCGATCGACCACTGTGTCGGCCGAAAGCAGCGGCGTCTCGACTTCCAGAAATCCGCGCTCGGCAAAAAACGCCCGCGTGCGGGCCAGCAGCTCGGATCTCAAACGCAGATTGGCCCAACTGGCCGTCGGCAGAAAATCGTCGGGCTGCTTGCTCACTTTCCACGACTTTCCGGTTTTTAAAACGGCCTAGGCCTTAGCTCGCTCCAGATACTCGCCGGTCCGCGTGTCGACTTTGATCAAGTCGCCGATGCTCACGAAAGCCGGACAAATCACTTCCGCGCCAGTTTCCAGTTTCACCGGCTTGGTCAGATTGGTCGCAGTGTTCCCTTTGATCGACGGTTCGCAATATTCGATTTGCAGCACAACGTGATTCGGCGGCGAGACGCTGATGGGCTTGTTGTTGAACAGCACCATGCTGCATTCCATGCCCTCCTTCAGATATTTCCAGGCTTCGTCGACCTGGTCTTTGGTCAACTCGTATTGCTCGTAGTTGACGCTGTCCATGAAGACGAACATCTCTTGCTGACGGTAGAGGAATTGCGCCTTGATTTCAGTGACGTCGGCGGCTTCCAGCGAATCGCCACCTTTGAGCGTGCGGTCGAGCATCGTGTTGCGGATCAGGTTGCGCAGCTTGCACTTGTACAGCGCGTTCCCCTTGCCCGGCTTGACGAAGTTGCACTCCACCATGATGTAGGGATCGCCGTCGATCTGAACCTTGAGCCCTCGTTTGAAATCGCTTGTGTTGTAATTGGCCACCGTTGGTTTCCTACTTCGCTTTGTTCAGGGATGGGGTTATGCTAAGGCCGGCGCCGATTTTTGGATCGAAGGCAGGCATTCTTTCGACATGAGCATTTTAGGGCTACCGGTCAATTCCTCGCTTGGTCTGCTGGGCGATTCAATGCCGGTTTATCGTTCCTGGCAGGAAGCCCTCAAGGACGCTGTGCGCGATGCCGCCGAACTGTGCCGGCTGGTCAACGTACCGCCGCCCACCGGTCCGGGCGCGACTATAGCGGCCCGCGACTTTCCCGTATTCGCACCCCGAGGCTATATCGCCCGGATGCGACAGGGAGATATTCGCGACCCGCTGTTGCGGCAGGTGCTCCCGCTGGAAGAAGAACTAACCCCCCCTGACGGAATTGCCGATGGTTACGGCCCCGATCCGGTGGGTGATCGCGCGGCAACCCAGAGCCCTGGGCTGCTGCACAAGTATCATTCCAGGGTTTTGATGGTAACAACTGGGGCCTGCGCCGTCCATTGCCGATATTGCTTCCGCCGTCATTTCCCCTACCACGAAGGACCCCGCTCGCCGAACGACTGGAAGCCCGCCCTGGCTCAAATTGCGGCTGATAGCACGCTGCGCGAGGTGATTCTCAGCGGCGGCGATCCACTGACCTTGGTCGATTCGCATTTGGCCGAGCTTGCGCATCGGCTGGCCAAGATCGGCCACCTGAACCGCCTGCGAATCCATACGCGGCTGCCGATCATGATTCCCGAGCGCGTCACCACTGAACTCATCGAATGGCTGCGGGCCACAAGGTTGACCCCGATCATGGTCATTCATGCCAACCACGTCAACGAGCTAGATGAGGCCGTGGCCGACGCACTGGGCCGGCTGGCAGACGCCGGGATTCCCCTATTGAACCAATCGGTCCTGCTGCGGGGAATCAACGACAATATCGATGCCCTCACGCTCTTGAGCGAGCAGTTGGTCGACCTGCGCGTGATGCCCTATTATCTTCACCAACTCGACCGCGTAACAGGTGCAGCCCACTTCGAAGTCAGCGAGGCCCGAGGACACGAATTGGTCGAGCAAATGCGGGCCCGTTTGCCGGGCTATGCCGTGCCCCGCTACGTGCGCGAAGTGTCCGGAGCCGCAAACAAGGTGCTGCTGGCGTAGCATAAT
>JAYVCO010000072.1:0-9409 GCA_043749935.1 Planctomycetia bacterium | reverse complement strand
GGCGTCGGTTGGGCTCGGGTTCCCAAGCTTTCGAACGGCTTGAGCATCTCGACGATCTTGGCGGCGCCCAACGAATCGGCCCAAAACAACAGCCCGCCTTTGAAGGGGGGAAAACCGACGCCGAAGATCAGGCCCAGGTCGACGTCGCGCGGGTCGCGGACCACCTTGGCTTCCAAGATCCGCGTCGCTTCCAGCACCATCGGCAGGAAGAGCCGTGCGGTAATCTGCTCTGGCGTGAATTTGTCCTGCTTACGGACATAAGTTTTAATCAACTCGGCGGCGGCCGGGTCTGGCGTTCCACGCCCCGATTTGTCCTTGTAAGCGAAAAAGCCCGAGCCGGTCTTTTGGCCGAGTCGGCCGGCTTTGACCAACGCCGGCAAAATGGGCGAGGCGCCCGTTCGATCGGGGAAGGCGTCGTACATGACGCGGCCCGCATAAAAGGACGTATCCAGGCCAATCACGTCGTAGAGCGTCAGCGGGCCCATCGGCATGCCAAATTCCTTGGCCGCCCGCTCGATGGCTTTGACTTCGGCGCCGTCGGCGATCAGTTCCAACGACTCGTTCAAATAGGGAAACAGCAAACGATTGACCAGAAAGCCCGGCCCGTCGTTGACCACGATCGGCGACTTGCCAATGTTCTTGGCGTAGGCCACGGCGGTGGCCACGGTCTCGTCGCTGGTTTTCGCGCCGCGAATGATTTCCACCAGCGGCATCTTGCGCACCGGGTTGAAAAAGTGAATGCCACAGAACCGCTCCGGCCGGGCGAGGCCTTCGGCCAATTTGGTGATCGGAATCGTCGAGGTGTTCGAGGCCAGGATCGCCTGCGGCGAAAGCTGTGGTTCGAGCCTAGCGTAGAGTTGTTTCTTGACCTCGGGGTTTTCCACGATCGCTTCAATTATCAGGTCGCACGGCACTAGTTCGGCGTCGACCGTGGCCGCGTTGACGAGCGATGCGTAGCGGACCGCCTTGTTTGCGTCCGGCCGCTTGGTTTCTCTGTCGTACGAGACTTCTTCCAGGATCTGTTGAATGCCCTTCGACAGTGCCGCGGCGGCGGCATCGGACAGCACGACCGGCAAGTTGCGCTTCAGGTTGGCGGCTACGATGCCCTGGCCCATGATGCCGGCGCCGATCACGCCAACGGACTTGATCGGTTGCGCCTTTACGTCGCGGCGATCGATGCCGGTGTCTTTCTTGTTCCGGTCGGTTAGGAAGAACACGTTGATCAGTGCTCGATTAACCGGCGTGCCGAACAGCCCGGCCATCCCCTTGGCTTCCGCCAACCCGGCGGCGTCCGCGTCCAGGCCCGCGCTTTCGAGCATCAGTTCGAGGGCCGCCATCGGGGCAGGATATTGTCCGCCGGTTTGTCCTTGAATCATGGCCGAGGCGGTCGCGCCCAGAAAACCCAGTTCGGTCTCGCTGATGTCGAGCGGCTGATTCCAGCGCTCGCGATCGCGCAGATAGTCGCCGCTTTGCTGCTCGGAGCGAATCAGGCTGATCGCGGCGGGCAATAGTTTGGCCGAGGGCACGAGATCGGAGATCAGGCCCATCAGTTGGGCCGCCTTGGCATCGATCGATTCGCCGCTGGTGACCAGTTCCACGGCATTGGAAAGTCCCAGCACGCGCGGCGCGCGGACGGTGCCGCCCCAGCCCGGTAGCAAGCCCAGCTTGACTTCCGGAAACCCGAACATGGCCTTCGAGTCGTTCGACATGATTCGCCGATCGCACCACAGTGCCATTTCGGCTCCGCCGCCGACGCACTGGCCCTCGATGGCGGTGACGGTGACAAACGGCAGCTTCGAGAGTCGCTGGAAAAGCTGCCGCCCGTGGTTGCACATGGCGACGATCTGATCCTTGGGCGCGTCGATGCCGGCCATGAACTCGCGAATGTCGGCGCCCACGATGAACACGCCGGGCTTGCCGGAGCGGATCACGAGTCCGGCCAGATCCTTGCGAGCGGCTAGCGTGTTCAAGTTCTGTTCCAACTCGGCCAGCACGGCCTGCGACAGAATGTTCGCGCTGCCCCGCGGATCGTCGAGCGTCAGCACGGCGATGTCTGACTCTTCGAAGCTAAGTTTCATGTAGCCTGCATCGGCCATAGATCATTCACCTTTCGTGGCCGGCATGAAAATTGATGCCGACACTGGACTTACACACGGTAAAACGTCGCCAGAGCACAACGCTTATTGATACCGCTGTCACGTTTGGCCCACAAGAGGCTGCGAAAGCAACGTGGCTCGTCGACGTGACCCTTGTATTTGACCCGTCCGCCGGTCCGCGCTATCCTGAACAGCCGTGCGGCATTTTGCTTTCGACCAAACTCGTGGGCCGAGGAACCATCATGTTGAATTCCAGTCTGCCGACCCGCCGCCGCTGGCTGATCACCATCGTAATGGTGGCCCTGGCGGCAATCGCTAGCCTGAGTGGTCCGTCGAGCCGAGTATTAGCCGCTGAACCGGCCCCCGCTACAGTGCGGCTGGTGGTCGACTATGGGGATGGCGTCCAGGTCCATTTCACGGCCTTGTCTTGGCGCGAGGGAATGACCGTTTTGGACGCCTTGACGGCGGCCAAGGCCCATCGCCATGGAATCAGCTTCGTCCATCATGGGTCTGGCAGCACCGCGATGGTGACCAAGATCGGCGACCTGAAAAACGAGGGGGGCAGCGGGCAGAGCAAGAACTGGCTGTATTCCGTCAATGACAAGCCGGGTGAAGTCGGGGCAGGGGTGGCAAAGCTCAAGCCGGGCGACGTTGTCTTGTGGAAGTTCCAGACTTACGACTACAATTCGAGTTCTTGAGTCGCGGGCAAACCCGGAACAATTGGCGTTGGGAGCACAACACGTGAATCGCGATCTATTGACGAAATCGACGGTCTTTTTTGCCCTGGTCGCTCTGGCCGTGCTCGTGCGGCTAATCAGCTCGACGCCCAACTTCGCCCCCGTGGCCGCCACGGCCCTGTTCGCCGGCTTCTATTTCCGCCATCGAACGACCGCCATCTGCGTGCCGCTGTTGGCCATGATGATCAGCGACTACTTCCTGGGCGGATACGCCAAGCTCGTGATGATCTCGGTCTACGGATCGTTTCTGCTGCCGGTGGCCTGGCGGAGCATCTTGCGAGCGAAGCTGTCGCCGCTGCGGGTGGGCCTGGGTGCCGTGTCGTCATCCGTGGCCTTTTTCGTGTTTACGAACGCCGCGGTTTGGTATTCCTGGTACCCGCACACGTGGGAAGGCTTGGCACGCTGCTACACGACGGCCGTGCCGTTTTTCGCCTACACCCTGGCCAGCGACGTGCTGTTCGCCGCTGGGTTCTTCTCGCTCTACACGCTGGCAGTCCGGTTGAGTGCTGTCAGAGTCGCCGCGCCGGCAACGGCGTAAGTAGGGGTTGGGGGTTTGGGATTAGGGATTGGCGAAGAAGGAAGTCGCGGTTTCCTCAGCCGAACCGGCCACCGGCGTGGCATTCTGTGCGGCTGGCTTGGGTAGCTACAATTGGTGTAGATCCCTTAGGCCAGAAATGAATCCATGGCGGACGACACCAACTTAGTTCCCGATGACTTGCCCTCGGATGCGGAGATCCCTGCCGGGATTCGCCGGGCAGCGGCTCGGGTGCGCGAGTTCCCGCAGACGCCGGGCGTCTATCTGATGAAGGATTCGGCCGGCCGCGTGATTTATGTCGGCAAGGCCAAGAATCTCCGTGCCCGGGCCGGCAGTTATTTTCTCAAAGCGGCGGCCGAAGACCGCCGCACGGCCGAACTGGTGCGCGAGATCGTCGACATCGACTTCATCGAGGCCGAAAGCGAAGTCGATGCGCTGTTGGTCGAAGCCCGGCTCATCAAGGACGTGCAGCCGAAGTTCAACCAGGATCTGAAAGACGACAAGACCTTTCCTTACCTGGAAATCACGACTCGCGAGGATTTTCCGCGGGTTGAATTCACACGCACGCCGCAAGAGCGGGGCACGAAGCTCTATGGGCCGTTCGCCAGCGCCGGCAGTTTGCGCGGGGCGATGCAAGTGTTGCAGAAGATTTTCAAGTTTCGCACCTGCACGTTGGACATCGACGAAAACGAGGAGAAATGGCGCTGGTACCGGCCCTGCCTGTTGGCCTCGATCGACCAGTGCTCGGCGCCCTGCAACTTGCGGATCTCGAAAGAAGAATATCGGCGCGACATCCATCGGCTGCGGATGTTCTTGGAAGGCAACAAGAAAAAACTACTGGGCGAGATGAAAGAGGAAATGCGGACCGCGGCGGCGGCGCTGCTTTTTGAAAAGGCGGCCCGGCTGCGCGATGAGATCCAGATGCTCGAAACGCTGGACGAACGGGGCGAGTTGGAGACGCACGTTCAGCCCGAGGTGTTTTTTGTCGATCCCAAAAAAGGGCTGGCCGGCTTGGAAAAAGTGCTCAAGTTGGAGCAGGCGCCGCGCACGATCGAAGGCGTGGACATCGCACACCTGGGCGGCGGCGAGACCGTCGCCAGTCTCGTGCAGTTCATCGACGGGCTGCCGTTCAAGCCGAACTACCGCCGCTTCAAGATTCGCGACGTCAAAGGGGTGGATGATTTCGCCAGCATTCGCGAAGTCGTCGCCCGACGTTTTCAGCGATTGCAAGACGAGTCGCAAATGTTTCCCGATCTGCTACTGGTCGACGGCGGTAAGGGGCAATTGTCGTCGGCGCTGACCGCCTTTCGCGAACTCGGCATCACGCCGCCGAAAGTGATTTCGTTAGCCAAGCGCGAAGAAGAAATCTTCGTCATGGGCGAAGACGAGCCGTTGCGTCTAAGCCGCCACTCCTACGCCCTCAGGCTTCTCCAATACGTCCGCGACGAAGCCCACCGCTTCGCCCAACACTACCACCACATCCTGCGGCGTAAGTCGATGCTGGGGGAATAATAGAAAAGGTTTGCAGCCGAGCGATGGGTCACAATTCGTAAACTGCAGCGCGTGATCGCTGTTGCAATCGGCGGGCTGGACGGAAATAATTGGAGTTGGGTCGGCCTTTCAATCTGATCCGGAAGCGGTAGCCTTGCGACTGAAGGAGTGTCAGCGATGCACGAATCGATCAAAGAAGACGCTCTAAGGCTAGTCGAACGACTTCCGGCGGATGCCACGTGGGAAGACCTTCAATACGAGATTTACGTGCGGCAAGCCATTGATGCGGGTCTCAAGGATTCGCGTGAAGGGCGTACCGTGCCATCGGAGGACGTGCATCGTCAGTTCGGCTCCAAAGGGCAATGAACGTCTTTTGGACCGAAGCCGCGTTGGCCGATTTGCGAGCCGTGCACTCCTACATAGCGCGCCGCTCTCCCCGCTATGCCGACGCGATGATTCAACGAATCATCGACCGCACAGATTCGCTGCCACAGCAACCGTTGATCGGCTCGGTTGTCCCCGAATACGACGCCGAAATATTGCGAGAGCTGTTGGAAATCCCCTACCGGATCGTATACTGGGTTCTGCCCGAACGAGTCGATATCATTGCGGTCATTCACGCCGCTCGTGCCATGCCGCCAAGCGTGCCTAGCGGTCCTGCCTAGCGGTTGGGCTTGTCTGAGGACGACAGACCGGTCAGGATCAATCGCCGCGGTTCATCCGCCAGGCTACTAGGTTTGGGCTCACTTAGATCCGTCGGTAACGGCGGATCGTCGGAGAATCGGAATTGTTTTAGCGACGCTGGTAAATCCCCGCCCGGTTGAAGCGTCGCCAAAAATGCGTCCCATTCGATGGCCTCCTTTTTTGAAAGGCTGCCATACCACATCACGTAGGCATAGAGGTTCTCGCCGGTAAGGACGCACTTGCCAAATTGTTTGATCTGCGCCTCCGCGATGGGCACGCTCCACATCGCATACATGAAGGTCGGTAAGCCTTGATTGCCGTTCTGCGTGGTCTTCCAAGCGATTTGACGCTTGTTGTCATCCCAAATCCCGTTGGTTGCCGTTGGAGGCTCGCCACATGCCAAAACGACATTCAATTTCGTGTCGTCCTCGAACGAGATCTCGAAGAACGCCTTCTGGAACAGTTCCCCCAATACCTGCGCAGGCTCGTGTGGCGATTCGTCGGCGGCCTTTGACTTCTTTTCTCGCCATGCCCGTTCGAGTTCGAGGAACTCCGGCGTCGTGCGAAGGTAGCGGTCGAGCGATGCTTTGGCCATCTCAGGGCTAACCAGAAAGGCCAGCGCGGCCGGCCTCGGCGCGTCGTCGGCCATGCCCAGTTTTTGGGCGACCAGCCGTTCGATCAACGGTAAGAATAGCGAATCATCGGATCGGAGGATCGAAGGCAAGTCGCGAGGTTGGACGTAACCTCGTTCGACGAGGTATTGCAACATCCTTATCCAAAAGGTCGTCGCGCGAACGGTACTCGCGGCATTTTTCCCTAAAACGGGAGGATCCGTTGCCAAATCCTGAGGGAGTCCCGCTGCGACGACGAACATGTAGCTGAGGTTCTCAAGATCGTGCCGCACATGGGTATCGAGAAAGCGCCGCAAGTCACCCCACTTCGACTCGCCGGCAAGTTCCGCCTCCAACCAGCCGATCCCCAAATCGACGAGCCGGTTAGCTGCCTGCTGGCGATCCTTGATTTGTTGTGCGACGTTGTCGTTCCCTCCGAATCGCTCCATGTACGCCGCGGCCGTGCCGAATGGGCAGACCCAGCGAGTGTAGGTGCCAGAGCCCCCCATGTCGTCCGGCATCTTGCCGACAAAGCGACCGCTAAATGAATGTTTCTGTTTCAGCTTCTCCGTAGGCACTGCCGAATACGCGCTAGCGATTTTCTCCAAACGGTCCCGAGGGAAGTCTTCGAGGATCTTCGTGCTATTCTGTTGTTTCCAGCAAGTAAGCTGCCGCTCGATCGCATCGCCTTCTGGACGCAGAACAATCTCGTAATAATGGCTGCTACAGCCGCAAGTTGCGGCGACAAGAACAAGGGTGAGCGGAACGGTTCCTAGCGCCAACCGGAATCGACGCATGATCGACCCTCCTGCGCGAGGCGCGCTGAAAAAGCCAGATTCTGTTCACGTCGCTCGCGCTAGCCGAACGACCTCTAAATGCCAAACGGCTACTTCTCGGGTCTTAGCCTTCGAACAAATTGCGATGGACTTGAACCGCTTGAAAGTGTTCGAACCTCTCCTAGACTTTACTAGCCGTTGTCGCAGTGAGTCCAACTGAAATTCCGTAAAGTTGTTTGCCGTAAAATTGTTGGCCACATTCCACGTTGAAATGTTGAGTTACGACCTAGATCAGTCGCTACCGGTTGTCGTGGCCGGGTCGGCGAGTGGCCGGATGCCGACCACTTGTGGCTGGCTCGTCGCTCCATTGCTCGGGCAACTTCCGCAGCCACCGCAGCCCGATTTTTTTTGGGCGATGCTGCGCCACAGGCTGCGCGCCAAAAAGCAGCCGGCTAGGGCGATGGTCGCCAGGACGATCAAGTTTTGCCAATCGAAGTTCATGATTTTCGATACGTGCTCGAAAAGACTACTAAAAGGGCGGCAGACGCATACCAACTTGATATGTCACAAACGCACCCAGGTAGGCCAGCACAGTCATATAGACAAAAGTAAACGCCGGCCAACGCCAGCTATTCGTTTCGCGGCGGATGATGACCAGTGTCGAGGCGCACTGCGCGCAGAGCGCGAAAAACACCATGATCGACAGCGCCACGGGGACATTATAAACCAGTTCTCCGGTGTCGTCCCAGCGTGCTGCCCGCATTCGAGACGTTAGCCGATCTTGTGCAGGCTGGTCGCCCACGTCCAAATCCTTGCCCAGATGATAAATCACGCCCAGCGCGCCCATTACAACCTCGCGTGCCGGAAACGACGCGATCGCCGCGCATCCGATCCGCCAATCCCAGCCCAACGGGCGGACGGCTGGCTCGATGAAATGTCCCAGGCGTCCGAGAATGCTCTGTCGCTGGTATTCGGCCGCAATTTCATTTTCGACTTCCAGCTTTTGGTCTTCCAACTCGACGCGCTGCGTGGAATCTTGATCGAGCTTAGCCAATTGCCCGGCCAGTGCGTCGCGCTGCGGCGCCAGCGTGCTTTCGACCAATTTCGCGTCATGGGGATAGTAGGAAGCGGCCCAGACGATAACCGAAACGGCCAAAATGAGCGTGCCCGCGCGCTGCACGAACGACCAGCCGCGATCCGCCATGCGATAGAGCACCGTAGCCGGCGAAGGCCATTTGTAGCTGGGTAGTTCCATGACGAACGGCGGAGTCGGACCGCGCAAAAGCGTTTTCTTGAGCACTAGTGCCACGATCGCCGCGGCGACAATGCCCACCATGTACATACAAAACAGCGTCAACCCCTGAAGTTGGATCAGACCGCCGGCGAACTTCCGCGCGGGAATGAAGGCTCCGATCAGCACCGTATACACCGGCAGCCGTGCGCTGCAACTCATCAGTGGCGCAACCAAAATGGTCGTCAAGCGGTCGCGGCGGTTTTCTATCACGCGAGTTGCCATGACGCCGGGAATGGCGCAGGCAAATGAAGACAACAGCGGAATGAACGATTTGCCGCTCAGGCCCACGCGGACCATCAGCTTGTCCATCAAGTACGCAGCTCGGGCCATGTACCCGCAGTCTTCGAGAATTGCCAAAAAGAAAAACAGGATCAGAATTTGCGGCAAGAACACCAACACGCTGCCCACTCCGCCAATGGCGCCATCGACGACGAGCGATCGCAACGGCCCCTCGGGCATTGCGGAACCGACGGTATCGCCCAGCGCGCCGATCGCCCGATCGATGGCTTGCATCAGCGGATCAGCCGCCACGAAGACGGCGGAAAACACACCCAGCATCGCGACGGCGAACACGACAGTTCCAAAAAGTTTGTGCGTCAACAGCCGATCGATTCGATCACCGCGACTTACCACGCGCTTCTCAGGGCGAGTGACGACACCCGCGAGCACCTTTGCGACCCAACCGTAGCGTGCTTGCGCTTCGACGGCCGGGACAAAGCAACCGGCCGCTGCCAAGCGCTCTCGGGCCGCGATGAGCTCCTTGCCAATCAACTCACCGTGGCTGGCCGCGCCGTTCTTGATTCCTACGAGCGTCTTTTGCAGATAGCCACTGGTATCGAGCAGCAACCGCTCGACCAGGTAACGCGGCAGAAGTTCACTACTCTCGTTAATGTCCCCACTCGCGACGCCGGCCGCATTGAGCAGGCTTTGCAAGAGGGCTACTTCTCGGCAAAAATCGGCCGGCAACGGGCCATCATCCGCGGACTTTGCGATTGGTTGAGAAACCGCGCTGGAAAGGGCGGCTTGCAGCTCAACCAGTCCAAGGCGACGGTTGGCTTGCACTTCGATCACCGGCACGCCTAGCTGTTGGCGCAAACGGTTGACGTCGATGACGTGCCCTTTGGCCCGAGCAATGTCCACCATATTCAAGGCCACGACCGTGGGCAGGCCCAACTCGAGCACTTG
>JAYVCO010000071.1:0-7320 GCA_043749935.1 Planctomycetia bacterium | reverse complement strand
CAAAGAGCGGCTCGGCTGGTTCGACGTCTCGACCTTGAAAGAGCCCTATCGGATCGAGGGCAAGAAAACGATGGGGTTGGAACTGCCGAGCAGTTGGGTTGGCGCCTGCCGGACGTCATTCTCTATCCGACCGGCGGTGGCACTGGACTGATCGGTATGTGGAAGGCCTTCGAAGAACTGGCTGAACTAGGGTGGCTCGACGGCAATCGTCGGCCGCGAATGGTGGCAGTGCAATCCGACGGCTGTGCCCCGATCGTGCGTGCCTTTGACCGTGGCGAGCGTTTTGCCGAAATGTTTCCACACGCCATCACAATTGCCAGCGGCATTCGGGTGCCCGCAGCCGTGGGTGACTTCATGATTCTCGATGCCGTCCGCGCTAGCGGCGGGCGAGCCATCGCGGTTAGCGAATTGCGGATCCGCGAGTGGATGGCGTTGGGCATGCAAAGCGAAGGCCTGGCAATTTGCCCCGAAACGGCCGCCTGCATCGGTGCATTGGAGCAACTGCGGGCCGAGCAGTGGATCAAGCCTCACGAGGAAGTAATCGTCTTTAACACCGGAGCCGCACAGAAATACCCCGAAGCCATGCAAGCCGAACTGCCGCGAATCGAAAACCTCGCCCGGATCGACTGGGATCGAGTCTCCGCTGGCGAGTCGGCTTAGAACCGAGCCTGCCAGTGTCAGGTTCTCGGAAGTATACGTCTCGTGCATCCTCGTTGTCATCAAATCACGTGCGAACCGCATGCGAGAGCTTAGCCGTGCCTGAACTTGCTCAACTTCGGTGTCGTAGCTGCGATTACTCAAGCGTATGTGGGCCGACGGCCATGCTCGATTGGCTGCGGCGAGCCAATATGGTGCGCCGCGATGTCGAACCGAAGCTGGACTTGCTCGGCGAGCTGTTCCGTATATCAGTTGCCAAGTATACATGTCCCAAATGCGGCGCCGCCGATCTCGAGGTAACGCCCGTCCCGGAAGAAAATGACGAAGACTGGGGCATGGCGCGCGCCTGCGAAGTTTGTGGCCGCGGTATCGCCCGCGAGCGTCTGGAGGTTTTCCCGTCCACGAAACTCTGCGTCGAATGCCAGTCGCGCGCGGATCGAGGAGAGCTGACTGGCGCGGCGGAATATTGTCCGCGCTGTGGCAACCTGATGGTTGTGCGGCAAACCCGTTCGACCGGTATCACTCGCTACGTCACTGCCTGCCCAAAATGTCGCCGTTAACATCCAAACCGTAGAGCAATCCTGTGAACGTACAAGCATTTTGGCGCGCCCACCCGATGCGGATACGATCGACAACATTACTTTTATCGCTTACTTTTCTTGCCATAGGCTGCTCGCGGCCGGCTTCCGAAAGCGCATCAAAACACCCACCCGAGCCCACACTCGCCGAGCAAGCACAGGCGGTGCGCGACGGGGAATCGAACCAGCTTCGATTGGACCATACGCTGGTTCGCGATCAGGATTTGCAGCAGCTCGACGGACTGGAAACCAAATTGCTGCGGATCAATTTCTCGAAGACTGAAATCACTGACGCAGGGCTGAAAACACTCAGCCGCATGCAGGGCCTCGAACAGGTGCGGCTGGCGAGCCCCAAGATTTCCGACGATGGGCTTGCGGCACTCGAAAACCTGTCGCAATTGCGTTTTCTGCACCTGCTTGACATGCCCATTACCGATGCCGCTCTCACGCATTTGTATGGACTTAAAAAGCTCGAGTCGCTGTATCTCGATGGCACTCGGGTGACAGACTCAGGAATCGAACAATTATTCAAGCAGCTTCCCGACGTCCACTTGCACATCGATGACCATCACCATCGACTTGACCCCCACGGGTTGGACCACAAACATTCCGAGTGAATCGTCCCAAACGAATGGGTGTGCTGCGGCTCGCCAGCGTCGGTTCGCCAAAGTATACTGTGCCTGAACTTCCAGGTGGCCCATTTATCAGGCTTGAAACACAGAGGATTTGCTCATCATGAAATGCCGCCAACTATCTGTATTGCTCTTCGTGTTATTGGTCACTGCGGCGATTGGGTTTAGTGCCCTGAAAGTCGTCACCGCCACGGGCAGCGACATGACCGGCGCCGCCGAACAGTTCGTGAAAACGCTGAACTCCGAGCAGCGTGCCCAGGCCGTGTTGGCCTACGAAATTCCACAACGCACCGATTGGCACTTCATTCCGAAACCGACCCGGAAGGGATTGCAGGTCAAGGATATGAACGATGCCCAGCGAAAGGCCGCGCACACCCTGCTACGCAGCGCACTGAGCGAAGTTGGCTACGGCAAGGCAACGAAGATCATGCAGTTGGAGGAGATCTTGCGTGAGCTCGAAAAGGCTCGCACCGGGGGCCCGCTGCGAGACCCGCTGCGCTATTATTTCACCGTCTTTGGCCAGCCTGATGCCAATGCAAAGTGGGGGCTGAGCGTTGAGGGGCATCACCTGTCGCTGAACTTCGTGATTGACCACAACAAGGTGATTTCTTCGACGCCGACGTTTTTCGGCGCCAATCCGGGCGTGCTCCTGGCCGATTACGGGCCCGAATTCAAGATGGGATTGCGCGTGCTGGCCAAAGAAGAGGAGCTGGCGTTTCAACTGGTGAATTCACTCACGCCCGAACAGCGAAAAACCGCAGTCGTTGCCCCGAAGGCTCCTAGCGATATCCGCAATGCAGGTGCTGCATCGCCGCCGATTTCGCCGGCGGCCGGATTGCCAGGCGCTGAAATGACCAAAGAACAGCTCGCGATCTTGCAGGCCCTGATCGCCCAGTACGCGCATAACCTGCCGGCCGATGTAGCGCAGGAGCGATTGTCTGCAATCGAAAAAGAAGGCTTCAGCGAAATCAAGTTCGCTTGGGCCGGCGCCGACAAACCCGGGGTTGGTCACGACTACCGGATTCAGGGCACGACGTTCTTGATTGAGTTCAACAACACCCAGCCCGACTCAGCCGGCAACCTGGCCAATCACATCCACAGTGTATGGCACAACCTAGCCGGCAATTTCGACCTGAAAGCCGAAAAGCCCTAGACCGGCTCTTCAAGGCGGTGCCAGGGCCCGGCTCATGCAGTTCATTCGGCCGAAGCGAAAAGCAGCCAAGTTAACGCTGCGAAGCGCTTTCGTGCAGATTCGTTTCCGCCTTTTGGAAGATTTCTTTGCCTTCCTCTAGGAATTTTTCAGCGTCCTCCGCGACTTCCTTCTTGTCGATTTCGATGTCAATCTTGCCATCGGTCTTCTGCATCTTGATTGCGCCGGAGATGACCAGACCACCAATAGCCAACGCACCCAGAAAAAACAAAACTTTCATGATCGTTCCTTGGTGAAGTCCGTTTCGGGTAAGGAATTAGGCGACACAATACAAATTGCGAAGCCTTCAACGGGGGCGGAGCTTACGAGGAGCCGCGCGGACCGTCAACTGCAGTTATTGAGGCCGCGAACATGCATAAGAGTGGTGCAGATTCGCCCCTGCGAGATCAAAAGAAGGCCCGAACATTGCTGATCGACCACGGTCCCTGAACTTTGCAGTGCCGTGGCATTCGACTGCGAAGGAGATAAGCGACTCGCAGGTATTCAATGCGACCGTTGGGCCATCATTCGGCCATATTCCTCTCGCTGGGCACGCAATTCGGGAGTCGACCGATCCAGCCGATCCAGGCGCCGTTGCACGCTGGCATTTTGTCCGCTGGCGTCGATCCCAAACGCCGCTCCACGTCCACCCGGCCCTCCTCCTCCGCCCTGGCCACCGCCACCGGGGCCTCCAGGCCCACCGCCACCGAAACCACCTGGACCTCCAGGCCCACCGCGACCTCCGGGTCCACCGCGGTTCGCCCCATTTGTGCCACGAGCTTTGGCTCGTTTTTTCATATCCGCAATGCGCTTGTCGATCTCGGCAATCTGCTCCGCTTTAGTCTTGGAGAAGAACTCATTCATCCACTTTGCTTCTCGAGCCTCACGCTCTTTCCAGCGTTCCGCGAACATCGCTTCTCGAGCTTCGGGAGTGAGTTTTTCCATCTCCTCGCGCATCTGGCCAAATAACTCGCGTCGCTGACTGCGGTCGAGTCCTTCGGCTTGAATCTGGGCTTGGAGCGCCTCGACCTTCGCTACTTGCGGATCTTTTCTAGTCGAAAAGGCCCAACTTGTTCCGCCGATCAGCAACAGCAAAAGTACAAGAAGCACTAGCCATTTCTTCTTGCCGGACTCTTTTTCTTTCGGTTTCGGTTTTTCTCTGCGCATTGCTGGTCCTCGAGTTCAAGAATTAGGGGGCCTCGGCATGACTGTCCAAAAACAGGACACACCGCGCACCGTTGTCGCCCTGCGTTCCATGGAACGCAATGAAGTCGCAGGCCACAAAGACTTGACCGCTGGGGGTGTTCTTCGTGGCTTCTTGCCGGGTTTGTGGAATGAATAGCGGTGGCGATTTCGACCGATCCATTCTAACAAGCGTATTGGTTGGATCGTACTCGTAGCTCAGCGTTTCCGCGTCAAAATACCTCAACCACTCCGGATGAGGCGGGTCAAGAGCCGGATTGTAAAGCACGACAGTCGAATCCAAAAGCACGTCGCTCGGACAGAGAAAAACGGTCTGCTTATCCTCCGTCTCTTTTCCCTCCATGAACGAACCAAGGACTTTCGGCAGAGGAGGCTGGCCGGGGTTTTTGGTCGGCATGTCGGCGCAGTCGGGAAATCGGGACCGGGTGCCGCGAGCGTCCATGTATTGTTCCAGCGCCACGCCGATTTGATGTAAATTCGACAGGCATCCAGAGCGACGAGCCGACTCGCGGGCCGACTGAACTGCGGGTAAAAGCAGCCCGGTCAAGACCCCGATAATGCCGATCACCACCAGCAGCTCGATCAAGGTGAACGCGGCACGGCGTGGATGATTCTTTCGGGACATCGCCTAAACCTTTGGTAGCAACCACGAACCGGTTGACCGATCCCCGGATGGGAACCAGACTCACTTCGTATTGATACCCGAAGAGGAGGGGAAAGTTTCGCGGAGTGCCGCCGAATTATCGCAAAACGGGGGGAGGATCGCCTGGCTACATGATAAACCTGGGAAGATAGCGAATGCAACATCGGGTTCAGATCCAAATCCCATTCCCTTAAAGGGTTCGCAACAAAGTAGATGCCTGCAAGATTCATCAGCTGTGATTGGGGAACAACCCACTTTCGTCTTCGGGTCGCCCTGGCAGATAGTGGCGAAATAGTCGCTCAGTACCGCTCCGACGAAGGCGTAGGCCAGTTGGCCGCCCAGAGCGACCCGGCCGGACGGGAAATGCGATTTCGGACGGTCCTGGAACATGGATTGTTCGAGCTCCAGTCCTTGCTTGGAGAGCCCTTACGGTCCGTCCCGATCGTGATTTCCGGCATGGCCAGTTCGTCGATCGGCTGGCACGAGTTGCCCTATGCCTTCGTGCCCTCAGGCCTAGATGGCAGCGACCTGATCTGGAAGGAACTCGAACCGATCGAAAGCGTGGCCGGCACCCACCGCGTTCTGCTTATCTCCGGATTGCGAACGACTACGGACGTCATGCGCGGAGAAGAAACGCATGCCCTCGGAGTCTATCAGTTACCTGGAGCGCGGCCGCACGCCCAGCGCTCGCTGCTCATCCTGCCCGGAACGCACTGCAAGCATGTCCACATTGAGGCAGGGCGAATTGTTACATTCCGAACGTTCATGACCGGCGAACTGTTCGAGGTCCTGGGGAAACACAGCATCCTCAAGCATTCACTCGCTGCTGGTGCTCCGAATTCGCTCGAGCCGCCGCCGGAGGCAATTAGAAGTCTGCGCGAAGGAGTTGACTATGCGCAGGGTCTACCGCTTTCAGCGGCACTTTTCCGCGTACGCACCCGAGGGTTGCTCGACGGGGCGCAAGATAACGCCACGTTCCTAAGCGGCGTGCTCATCGGCAGCGAGTTGGCCTATTTACGGGATCCCGAGTTCGACAAATTGCCGATCTTGGTTTGCGCCGCCTCGCGGCTACGTCGGCTCTATGCCGAGGCGCTAGATGCGCTGGGACTGTCGGCACGAACAACTGTGATTCAGCCCGAGGATGCCGAACGAGTTTCTGCCCTCGGCCAGGCCCATTTCCTGCGACATTTGGGGCTGTCCGGCGGTTAGCTGCCAGAATTGGCGACCTGCGGCCAAATGGTTCCCTAGCGCCCACGCTTTGTTTAAGATGTGTTCAGCGTTCCTCCGCTCACCCCACCGGTTATTGTGCGCCAGATGATTCCCTTTCGGCAATTTTTGGGTCGGTCGCTGGGGAGTTTTTCCCTCGCGGCGCCGCGCCAAATCTGCGCCCCGAGCTGGCTCGTCGTCGCCCTGGTGGCAATCGCATTTCCCTCGGCACTTTCGGCTGACGAACCCGTCGAATTTGCGCGCGATATCAAGCCCATTCTCGCCAGCCGTTGTACGCAATGCCACGGCGCTGAAAAGCAGGAGTCGGGCTTGCGGCTCGACATTGGCAGCGGACTGGCCGAAGGTGGCAACAGCGGCCCGGCTTTTGTCGCGGGCAAAGCCGCCGACAGCCTGATGATCCAAGCGGTTCGTGGCGCGGCTGACGTTTCCAAAATGCCACCTAAAGGGCCTGCATTATCACCAGGCGAAATCGAATTGCTCGCCCGCTGGATCGATGAAGGAGCCAAACTGCCGGCTGCTATTGGTCTGTCGGCCGCGGGCCGCAAGAGCGACCATTGGTCGTTTCAGCCACTTTCAAACCCCAATCCGCCAGCCGTAAATAATCCTGGCTGGGCGCGAAATCCGTTGGACACGTTTGTATTGTCCCGCCTGGAGGCGGCCAATTTGGCGCCCTCGTCTGAGGCCAAGAAGGCAACGTTGATTCGCCGGCTGAGTCTCGATTTGCTGGGGCTTCCGCCTACACTCGAACAAGTAGACGAGTTCGTGTCGGACACCCGCGGCGACGCGTATGAACGTTTGGTCGATCGACTGTTGGTCTCACCTCACTATGGTGAGCGTTGGGCGCGGCACTGGCTCGACGTGGCCCGCTATGCCGATTCCAACGGTTACACGATCGATGGCGGTCGGTCGATTTGGAAGTATCGCGATTGGGTGATCGGTGCGCTGAATCGCGATCTGCCGTTCGATCAGTTTGCCATCGAACAGTTGGCCGGAGATTTGTTGCCAGAAGCGAGCCTCGACCAGCTCATCGCAACCGGGTTTCACCGCAACACACTGACCAACGAAGAGGGTGGAACCGATCCCGAGCAATTCCGCGTCGAGGCGGTGGTCGATCGGGTGAGCACGACCGGCGCAGCTTTTTTAGGTCTGACGGTTGGCTGCGCCCGCTGCCACGATCATAAATACGACCCA
>JAYVCO010000070.1:0-4635 GCA_043749935.1 Planctomycetia bacterium | reverse complement strand
CAGGCTTAACACCCAACATCCTTGCCCCTTTCTGCTGCTGACGGCTTTGGGCGAGCGCTCGCTTCGAAGCAACAGGCGGATCGAGTTGGATTGGAAGCGGTGGGATAGATGGCGGAAGTTTGGCCGGAGGCCGGGACCAGGTCACTCCGGAGCACCAAAACCGCAGGATGCCACCCAAATGGTCCCAGGCGCTACTGCCTCGCGGTCATGAAAATGATTCGAGGCAAAAACTGAGCTCAAAGCTACCGTCCTCGGTGCCAAAAGTGCCGAAGACAAACCCAAGACACGGGCCTCGACATCAGCGTCGTAGGCAGTAGCGTCAAAATTTTTTCTTACGATCGCGCATGCGCGCGCTCTTCTCGTATTTATTCCTCTCCCTCTGGGAGAGGTTAGGAGAGGGTCTTCGTTTTTTTTGAGACGTTCCAGTGAGTGCAACCCAATTGCACTACCCCCTCATCCCAACCTTCTCCCAAGGGAGAAGGAGAAAAGCAAGCCAGCCGCCGCGGCCTACATCACAAACCCATCGTCCATTGCGTATATAACCAGCCGCCGTTGGCGGCCCGCCGGAGGCTTTTCGAAATAGGGATTGGGGGTTTGGGGTTGGGGATTAGCAATGCAAGAAGCGCAATATCTCATTCTTTGAATTCACTAGCCCCCAATCCCAAATCCCTGACCCCGACTCCTCGTTTGCACCTCCTAAGTTTTTGGGCTATATCTTCCATTGGTCCCGAATCCCTAACACCCAACCCCTAGTCCCTACTCCATCATGGCTTTGAACAAGTACAGCGCGCACGTTACGCAGCCCAAGTCTCAAGGCGCCAGTCAGGCGATGCTCTTTGGCACTGGCTTGACGCCCGAGGACATGCAGAAGCCGCAGGTGGGCATTGCCAGCGTGTGGTACGAGGGCAATACCTGCAACATGCACCTGAACGACCTCTCGGCCAAGGTCAAAGAGGGGGTGAAAGCCGCCGGCCTGGTGGGCATGCGATTCAATACGATCGGGGTGAGCGACGGCATCTCGATGGGCACCGAGGGCATGTGCTATTCGCTCCAATCGCGCGACCTGATTGCCGACTCGATCGAAACCGTGATGGGCGGCCAGTGGTACGACGCCAACATTTCGATCCCTGGCTGCGACAAGAACATGCCTGGCTGCATGATCGCGATGGGCCGGCTGAATCGGCCTTCGCTGATGGTGTATGGCGGCACGATCAAGCCGGGCCATCGGATGCACAACGGCGTGGACGAAAAACTCGACGTCGTATCCGCATTCCAGTGTTACGGCGAGTATCTGGCCGGCACATTGGACGAGAAAGGTCGCCAGGAAGTGGTGGCCAAAAGCTGTCCCGGCGCGGGCGCGTGCGGGGGAATGTACACGGCCAACACCATGGCCTCGGCTATCGAAGCCATGGGTATGTCCTTGCCCTACAGCTCCTCGATTCCGGCGGTCGATCCGGCCAAGATGGACGAATGCTTTCGGGCCGGCGCGGCCATTCGCGTTTGCCTGGAGCGCGACATCAAGCCGCGCGACATCATGACGCGCGCTGCCTTCGAGAACGCGATGGTCATCGTCATCGCTCTGGGAGGCTCGACCAACGCCGTGTTGCACCTGATCGCCATGGCCCGTTCGGTGGGCGTGCCGCTGTCGATCGATGACTTTCAAAAGGTCAGCAACCGGATCCCGTTCCTGGCCGATTTGAAGCCGAGCGGCAAATACGTGCAAGAAGATCTGCACAATGTGGGCGGCACCCCGGCCGTGATGAAATACCTGCTGGAAAAAGGCTTGCTCGATGGCAATTGCTTGACTGTGACCGGCAAGACCGTGGCCGAAAATCTCAGCGCGTTGCCGGGCTTCAAGCCGGGTCAGGATGTCGTCCACACGTTGGAGAACCCGATCAAAGCAACGGGCCACATTCAAATCCTGCGAGGCAATCTGGCGCCCGACGGCGCGGTTGCCAAAATCACGGGCAAGGAAGGTCTGCGCTTCTCGGGCCCGGCCAAAGTCTATGACGGCGAGGAGGACATGCTGCACGCGCTCGAGCGCAAGGAGATCGTCAAAGGGGATGTGGTGATCATCCGTTTCGAGGGGCCCAAGGGGGGACCGGGCATGCCCGAAATGCTGACGCCAACCTCCGCCATCATGGGCGCTGGGCTGGGCAAGGACGTGGCATTGATCACGGATGGCCGCTTTTCGGGCGGGTCGCACGGGTTCATCGTCGGTCACGTCACGCCCGAGGCCCAGGAAGGCGGCCCGATCGCGCTGGTCAATCACGGAGATCGGATCACGCTCGACGCGAGCGAGAATCTGATCGCCGTCGAGATCAGCGAGGCCGAACTGGCCGCGCGGCTCGCCAAATGGAAAGCGCCGGAGTATAAATTCACGCGCGGCACGCTCTATAAATACATCAAGAACGTTAAATCGGCCTCCGAAGGCTGCGTTACCGACGAGTAGCTCTGCACATGTCGAACGAATCGCCAGCGGAGACTCAAGGCCCTGCGGAGACTAACGGCGAAGTTACGTCCGACGTGGATTCGGTCGCGATGAATCCCGCGCAATTGGCCGAGGCCAAACAATATGGCCGCTTGGCTCTGCTTTGCGATCTGGCGGACAAGGGCCTGGACTTGGGCTTTTTGGCGATCATGGCTTTTGTGTTGGCCGTCCCGCTTGAGGCTTGGCTGTCTGGGTTCTTGCAGTCGGAGACTTTGCGGCTGATTTTCATTTTCCTGATCACCACGGCGATTCATCTGGCCGTTTCGTTTCCGCTCTCGTTCTATGCCGGCCACGTGCTCGAGCATCGCTTTGGCCTTAGTCATCAGACGTTCGCGCGCTGGCTGGGACGTTACGCGAAACGCAATGCGCTGACGGTCGTGTTTGGCGTCGTGATGTTCACCGGCCTGTATTGGGTCATCTGGCTCACGGGCGAGTGGTGGTGGCTGGCGGCGGCTGGCGCGTTTTTCGTGGTCGGCATACTGCTCGGGCAACTGATGCCGGTGCTGATCCTGCCGCTGTTTTACAAGGTCGAGCGGCTGGAAGATCCCGAGTTGGTCGCGCGCATGGCCCGGCTGGCCGAAGGGACTGGTCTGTCGATCCAGGGAGTTTATCGGATGGGACTAAGCCAGGAGACCGCCAAAGCCAACGCCATGCTCGCCGGCCTGGGCCGTACTCGGCGCGTGCTGATGGGCGACACGCTGCTCGATCAATTCACAGACGATGAAATCGAAGTGATTTTCGCCCACGAAATCGGACACCATGTTTTTCGGCACATTTACAAGATGATTGCCGCCGGCGTGCTCTACAGCATTGTCGGCTTTTGGATTTGCGATCACCTGCTGTTGGCCTGGGCACAAAGTCATTACGGACCGATCGACGCCCATCATCTGCCGGCCAGCACGTTGCCGCTGTTGATGTTCGTGTTGACCGTGTTTGCCTTGGTGCTCGAACCGTTGCAAAACGTGGTTAGCCGGCATTATGAGCGTCAATGCGATCGGTACGCGCTCGACCGCACCGGGCTGAAGCAAGCATACATTTCGGCATTCCGAAAACTGGCCCGGCTCAACAAGGACGATCCGGCTCCGCACCCCTTGGAGGTCTTCTTGTTCCATAGCCACCCGCCAATTGGCGAGCGTTTGGCGATGGCCGAAGATTGAACTTGGAGCACGATGGCTTTACAGCAGAATGGGCGTGAAGCACAGGATTGGAATGCCCAACGAGGCCATTCCAATCGCTCGCCGCCAGAAGCCCAGCGACACGTTGTCGTCGCGCGTCGGTGGATGGTCGACGCCCAGCAAGATGACCAGCACCAGCATGACGGTCCAGTTGTATTGCTCGCCAAACACCACGAACAGAATGGCCATGACCAGAAATGTGCGGGCCACGATGTGAGCATTGCGACCGAACAGGCCGTAGATCACGTGCCCGCCATCGAGCTGACTGATCGGCAGCATGTTGAGTCCCGTGATCAGCATGCCGACCCAGCCGGCCATCAACAGCGGATTGTTTTTGTTCAAAATCGCCCCGACCGGCAAATCGGGTCGCAGATAGCCAGCGAGTAGTTTGAAGATCAACGGATCGCCGAGTTGAAATTCAGCCGTCGCGGGCATGATCTCGGCATGTTTGATTCCAAACCAAATGATCGGCAACGCCACCACCAGGCCGGCCAGAGGACCAGACAAACCAATGTCAAACAGTTGCTTGCGATTGGCTCGCGAACCTTCCATGCCGATTACGGCCCCCATCGTTCCGGTCATGAGCACGGGCACGGGAATAAAGAACGGCCAACTGGCGGGCACGCCGTAGCGAACCGTTTGCAAAAAGTGGCCCATCTCGTGCGTCAGCAGAATGCCGATCACCGAGGCCATATAGACCAGGCCTTGCCGCCAGTTTTCCGCCAAGACTCGCTCGACCTGGTTCGCAGAGATATAGAACTCGGGATTCCAATTGAGGGCCCCGGCAAAGAACGTTGAAAAGCACGCGGCCAAAAACAGAAACGCCGGCAAAAACACGCGGCGACGTGGGGGGGAATCCAAATCGGCCTCGGACAATTCCCGCAATATCGGTCCGGGCCGAAGGACGCCCTCGAAAGAAGCTGAGGAATGCTCGGATCCGGGCCAAGGCAACACGGTGGGCTGCTGCTC
>JAYVCO010000069.1:0-2995 GCA_043749935.1 Planctomycetia bacterium | reverse complement strand
ACCGGACGAGGGCGGGCGCCTCGATACAGCCCATTCACGCGTCGACTCTCGACGAAGTCTTGGCGCTCTTGCAGACGTCTCGCTCGGGCCTGGCCACCGACGAGGTTCAACGCCGACAGAAACAGTTCGGTCCCAACGCATTGGCACCGGCATCCCCGCCGCCGCGTTGGCGTTTGCTGGCGGCGCAATTTCGGTCTGCCGTCGTCCTACTTCTGATCGCCGCGGCACTCATTTCCGGCGCATTGGGTGAGTGGATCGATACGCTGGCAATTCTCGCCATTGTCCTGCTCAATGGAGTCTTGGGATTCCTGCAGGAAGATAAGTCGCGGCGGGCCCTGGAGGCACTTAGAAACATGTCTTCGCCGTCGGCGCGCGTTTTGCGCGACGGTGCCCAGCAAACGATTGCCGCTCGCGATTTGGTGCCGGGCGACCGCATCGAAGTCGAAGCCGGCGACCAGATCCCGGCAGATGCACGCTTGATCGATGCTGCGTGCTTGACCGTGCAGGAGGCGGCGCTCACGGGTGAATCGGTGCCTGTCGAGAAAGACCCAGCCGCCGTGCTCGGGCCTAAGTCACCGCTCGCGGACCGCCGCAATATGCTCTATCTGGGTACAACCACGTCGACCGGCAAGGGCAGTGCGGTTGTTGTCACCACGGGCATGCAGACTGAACTGGGGCTCATCGCTGGCATGATCGAACGTGAGACGCCCGAGCCCACGCCGCTGGAGCGCCGTTTGGATCAGCTCGGTAGGGTGCTGATGCTTGTGTGCCTGGGGCTCGTTGCCGTGGTTTTTGCCCTGGAAATGTGGCGTGGCGGCCAGTGGATCGAAGTGTTTTTGACCGCCGTGAGTCTGGCGGTCGCCAGCGTGCCGGAAGGATTGCCGGCGGTCGTTACCCTGGCCTTGGCGCTCGGGCTCGAGCGAATGGTGCGGCGCAATGCACTCGTGCGAAAGCTTCCCAGCGTGGAAACGCTGGGCGCGGTCACGGTCATTTGCACTGACAAGACGGGCACGCTCACTCGAAGTGAAATGACCGTGCGTGAAATCGTGACTGGGACGACCCGCTATCGAGTCACGGGCGCCGGGTTTGACCCTCGTGGCGAGTTCGTGAAATACACGATTTCGGACTTGATGCCCCGCGACGGTGGCCAGCAGGTCGCTAATGTTCGTGAAGAGTTGGATCTCATCGAGACGCTGACGGTCGCGGCCGGCTGTACGACTGCAAAGTTGCAGCTTCCGGCCGAGGCCGGCGGAACGTGGCGCGTGATCGGCGATCCCACGGAAGGCGCGCTGCTAGTAGCGGGCCGTAAAGCCGGCATCGACCTAGGCGACCAAATGGTCGTCCACGAGATCCCTTTCGATTCGGAGCGAAAGATGATGTCGCGAGTGCTCGCTCTCGACGGTCGGCAGCGGATGATGACCAAAGGCGCGGCTGAGGTGGTGCTTGAAAAGTGTTCCCACGAGCACATTGGCCGATCCATCCACCCGCTGTCCGACGAAAGGCGCCAGGAGTTGCTCGCCCAAGTCAACGGAATCGCGCAGCGCGCAATGCGCGTGCTGGCCGCGGCCGCGCGCGATTACCCGGCTGATCATCGAGGATCTTACGACGAAACCGATTTGACGTTTTGCGGTCTGCTGGCCATGCAAGACCCTCCGCGCGAGGAGGCCAAAGAGGCGGTCGCCCGCTGCTTGCGCGCGGGCATTCGTCCGGTGATGATCACTGGCGATCATCCTGCCACGGCCACTGCGATCGGAAATGAACTGGGCATTGGCGACTCGGCCGCGGTGCTCACGGGCCTGGAGCTCGATGAACTGAGCGATGAGCAACTGGCGACTAAAGTCACGCACGTGGGCGTCTACGCGAGGGTCTCGGCGGAGCACAAGCGGCGGATCGTGCATGCTCTGAAAGCGCGCGGCGAAATCGTGGCGATGACCGGCGACGGAGTCAACGATGCACCGGCGATCATGGCTGCTGATATCGGCATCGGAATGGGTATTACCGGCACGGACGTGACCAAGGCCGCCGCCGACATGGTGTTGACCGACGATAATTTTGCCACGATCGTCAATGCGGTCGAAGAAGGTCGCGGCATTTTCGACAACATTCAAAAGGTCGTGCTGTATCTGCTGGCCTACAATGCCGGCGAAGTCCTGATCATGTTCGCCGCGGCGATCATTGACTGGCCCAATCCGCTGCTGCCAATTCACTTGCTATGGATCAATTTGATCACCGACGGTTTGCCAGCATTGACGCTCGGCGTGGAAAGGCCGGCGCCCGATACGATGTCGCGGCCACCTCGCCCGCCGCGCGAGCCGGTGATCACGCGAGCACGCGGCAAGAAGATTCTTGGTTATGGAGTATTGTTCGCGATCAGCATCGGGCTAGGTTTTGCTTATGTGAGGTCGCAAGCGGGTGGCACGGACGAAACTGCCCGAACCGTGGCCTTTTGTATCGCGTGTTATAGCCAGATGTGCTTCGCATTTGGTTGTCGCAGCGACCGATTGACGTTTCCGCAATTGGGCATCTTGTCGAACTCTACGATGTTTGCCGCCATCGTATTCTCTGGAACATTGCAACTGGGAACCGTGCTATTGCCCTGGGGCCGAACGATTTTTCAGACGACCGCGCTCAGTTGGGACCAGTGGCTGGCCGTATCCCTGCTCTCGCTGGTGCCAGTCACCGTATTGGAGTTGCGTAAGATAACTCGGGCCTGGTCTGCTGATCACTAGCCTTGAATGGTACTCGCGAGCACCCTGGGCCGGCAGCGATACTGACAACCGCCCCAGCACGTCGTCTTGTCTGGCATGGAGCCATCGAGGCGCCGACACATTCTGGCTAGGGAATGTTCTTCAATAGTTCCTTGGCCTCGGATTGCGCCGGCGTGTTGGGGTAATGCTCGACGACGCTTTGCAAGATAAGGCAGGCGTTCAAGGGATTGTGAAACTCTTCGATCTGCCTTTTGGCCCGTTCCAGTTCGCTGCGTGACGGCGGAAAA
>JAYVCO010000068.1:0-23586 GCA_043749935.1 Planctomycetia bacterium | reverse complement strand
CAACAAATATTTTTAAGCCGCGCTAGCGGCGTAGGCGTTCGTGATTCACGCGACGCCTTGCGGCCGATGGAAATTTCCTCCGCCGCTCGCGCGGCTTCGATTGATTTTTGGCCTCTCGACGGCGGGCTCGCGCCCGCCGCTACATGCCTACGCCCCTGCCGGGGCTCGCTCTGATTTCGCTGCCGAGGCGCGGCTGAAAACCGACGCCGTGTCATGCCCGCCCTATGCGCGCGGCTCGACCGGCACGGGCTGGCTCTCATACGTCCGGGCTATCGCGCCGGACGAGGCGTTCTTGAGCGCGATCTGATACAGCTCTTGCCCGGCTGGCGAGGGATACTCGCCCGTGATGCAAGCCTGGCAAAGCTGGTCGCTATCGAGCGTGATCGCTCGGGCGATCGACTCGACCGGCAAGTAACGCAGCGAGTCGGCCCCCAGGAAGGCGGCCATTTCGGCCTGAACTTCCTCGGTCAGCGGCCGGCCTTTGAGAAATTGCGGCGCGAACAACTCGTTGATCGTCGACATGTCGATGCCATAAAAGCAGGGCGCCACGATCGGCGGGCAGGCCACGCGCACGTGAATCTCGCGGGTGTGGCCCAATTCGCGAATTCGCTTTAGCAGCACCTTCATCGTCGTCGAGCGGACGATCGAATCTTCGACCAGAATCACGCGTTTGCCTTCGAGCACTTCGCGCAGCGGCGTATACTTCGACTCCGCCTTTCGCTTGCGGCTGCTCGCGCCTTCGATGAAGGTACGGCCCGTGTAGCGATTGCGAATCAGACCTTCGAGCGACGGGATCTTGAGCTTGAACGCCATGGCGTCGGCCGCGGCCTTGCTCGTGTCGGGCACCGGCACAACGATCGTATCTTCGTCGATCGTCACCGTCTCGAGCCGCGCCAGCTCCTCGCCCAGCGCCTTGCGCGAAAGATAGACGCTCCGCCCGTCCATCGTGCTGGCCACGTTGGCAAAATAGATCCACTCGAAAAAGCAGTGGGCCCGTCGCGAGCTGGCGGCGAACCGTTGGATCTCAAGCTTGCCATCGGTGATCGTGACGGCCTGACCGGGCAATAGCGTTTTGATGCTCTCCGGCGCGAAGCCCAAGTTCAAGAGCGCCACGCTCTCGCTGGCCGCCGCGAACAGCGGTCCCTCGATCGCGTAGCACATCGGACGCAGCCCCAGGGGGTCGCGAGCCACGAGCATATCGCCCAAGGCGTTGAGCAGCACCAGGCAATAGGCGCCGTCGAACCGCTGGCTGATGTTGCGCATGATCTCGATCAGCGGCGGCCGGCCATTGCCCGACAGCTCGCGACCGATTTCGTGCATGATGATTTCGGTGTCGGTATCGCGGGCCAGGTGGTTATCGTTATCGGCCAGCAAGTTCTTGCGCAAGGCCTGATAGTTGGCCAACTGGCCGTTGAAGGCGAAGCTGAACCATTTGTGCTTTTGCACGTGGTGCCGCTCGAACGGCTGCGCGTAGCTGCGGTCTTCGGCCCCGCAGGTTGCATAGCGCACCTGGCCGATGGCCGCGCGCCCAGCGTATTTGCGCATCAGGCTCTCGTATTTGCCCCGATGGCTGAGCCGGAAAACCTCGCTCACGCCGCCCAGCTCTTTGTAGGTGTCGATGAGCTGATTGCGGGTCGGGTTATAGGAGGTCATCCCGGCCGAAAGCTGACCCCGGTTCTGAATATCCAAGAGCATCCGCGGAATCAGCCGCGAGACTTCGTTGGGGCCTTGCTCGGGACAGAGGGGGCTTTTGGCCCGGCCCGGCAGGTGATAAATCGCGGCCACACCGCATTCGTGCAGGAGTTCGCTCATCGAGTCCCAATCTTTGGATTCGCAGCCGCCGAATACGGAATTTGAAAGAACGTCACCACAGGAACCGCGCGTCGGGCCCGCCAAGACTCAGGCAGCAGACTTCTCCCACCCGCCCGGCAATGAACCCACGCGCCCCTGCCCCGCTCCCTCATTGTAGAAGCGAGGGCCCGCTTTCACAACCGCCGCGCGAAGTCAGGGTTTTTGGCCACGCGGGCAAGCGGTATGATGCACGCGATCCCCGGCCATTTCGTGCGAAAACGATTTCTTTTTGGCAAGCGTACACAGCGATGACCGACCTTTTGCGTCAAGAAATTGCCACGGCGGCCCACACCGTGGTTGTCAAAGTCGGCACGCGCGTGCTCACCGGCGCGGGGGGGTTGCTCAATCAGGAACGCGTCGCCGCGTTGGCTGAAGAGCTGCACTTGCTCATGTCAACAGGGCGGAAAGTGGCACTGGTCACTTCCGGTGCAGTCGGCGCGGGGCTCGGACAACTCAAGTTGCCCAAACGGCCCGCGAACCTGGCGCAGCTACAGGCCGTGGCCGCCGTCGGTCAAAGCCATTTGATGGAATCGTACGATCGCGGGCTGCGAGCCCACGGGCGGCACGCTGCCCAACTGCTGCTGACTGCTCACGACCTTGACGATCGCACCGGATATCTGAACGTTCGCAACACGATCCGGGCCCTGTTCGAATTCGGCGCGGTGCCGATCATCAACGAAAACGATACGGTCAGCGTCGATGAGCTGATGACCAGCTTTGGCGATAACGACCGGCTGGCCGCGATGGTCACCAATCTGATCCGCGCTCCGCTGTTGGTGCTGCTGTCCGACGTCGATGGCCTGTACGACGGCGACCCTCGCGACGAAAAATCGAAACTCATTCCCACGGTCACCCGGCTCGACGCGTCGATTCTGGGTTTGGTCCGCGACAGCGTGACCGGCATGAGCAAAGGGGGCATGGCCAGCAAGCTCGAGGCCGCGCGAATCGCGACCACGGCGGGCGAGAACGTGATCATTGCCAATGGTCGCACGCCGGGCAACCTGGCCAAGATCGCGGCCGGCGAACTGGTCGGCACGCTGTTTCTGGCTCAAGGCCAAACCCTGCCTTCGTTCAAACGCTGGATCGGCTTCACCGCCCAGCCCCGCGGCATTCTCACGCTCGACGCCGGCGCCCGCACGGCCGTCGAGAAAAAGGGCAAAAGCCTGCTAGCCATCGGTGTGGTCGAGGCCACCGGCAGCTTCAAAAAGGGGGACATCGTTTCGCTCCGCGACCCCGCCGGCACCGAGTTCGCCCGCGGGTTGACGAACTACGCCATCGACGACCTGCTCAAGATCAAAGGCCTGAAAACCGACCAGATCGCAGCCGCCCTGGGCCACTGTCCGTATGATGAAGTCATCCACCGCGACAACATGGCGTTGACACTGGAGGGGGCGCGAAAAGAAGGGGAGTAAGCGCATCATGGCTTCCGACGATGGCGGCAAACTTGCCGATGGACAGTCCCGCTCAGAGTTTACTCAACATCAATTGCGCCGTAGTAGACGCTGGCGGCTAGCGTGGCTGTTACTATTGGCGGTCTGTTGCTTCTGGCTATTGCTGCCTGTATTTCAAGCCGAGATAGGACCTCGGCGTCGAAGTCCATGCGTAAATAACCTAAAGCAAATCGGCATGGCCCTGCAGAACTACCACGACAAGTTCAAATGTTTCCCGCCGGCGTACCTGGCAGACAAAGATGGAAACCCGATTCACAGTTGGCGAGTGCTCATTCTGCCATATTTGGAAGAACCAGCCGCAACTGCGGTCTATGATCAATACCATTTTGACGAACCGTGGGATGGTCCGAATAACCGGTTGCTGGCGGACAAGATGCCGCCGATCTATCGTGACCCCGACAGCAAATGGACTGGCCCCAGCTACTTGGCGGTCATTGGTGAGCAATCCATTTGGCCCGCTGATCGCTGTACAAAGATGAATTCGATTCGCGGTGGAACGTCGAATACGATTGCCCTTGTCGAAGTCGCCGACGCCGGGATTCACTGGATGGAACCTCGCGATCTGACATTCGAGCAGGCGGCGCAGGGCATTAACCCGCCGCTTACTAAATTGGCCATTTCGAGTATTCATCGCGACGGCGCGAATTGCCTGTTTGCCGACGGCTTCGTTCATTTTGTTTCCGACAAGATTCCCAAGGAAAGTCTTCGCGGTTTATTGACCATCAATGGCGGAGAATCGGCTTCGATCGATGATGAAGAAAAGCCGACGCCGAACGACCCCTCTAAATAGACGCATTAGTCGATTGAACTGGGGCGTCTGTTGCTGAATCCCGCTCATTGCCGGTGACTCCCGCACAATCTGCGGTGGAAACCTCCACTGATTTCAGGGATACTGATGGTTCCATCGCAGTCCCATTTTCTCCCGCCAATCTGCCCAACGCATGACCCACTCCCCTGCCCTTCGTCCGCTCTCTGGCACGGCTTTGCCTTGCTTTGCGTTTGATTCGCATCAGCAGTTGGCCCGCTATGTGGCGCAGATGATTGCGGGCGTCATTCGCGAACGCCAGGCGCACGGTCAAAAGGCGGTGCTGGGCTTGCCGACGGGCAGCACGCCGGTGAGCATTTATCGCGAGCTGATTCGGCTGCACGCCGAGGACGGGCTCGACTTCTCGAACGTCGTCACGTTCAACCTCGACGAATACCTGGGGCTGGGGCCCGATCGGCTGCAAAGCTATCGCCGCTGGATGCACGAACAGTTTTTCAAGTTCGTCAACATCCCGCCGGAAAACATCTTCATCCCCGACGGCCTGACTCCGCCCGAGCGGCTCGACGAATATTGCCGCGAATATGAAGCCGCCATTCGCCGCGCCGGCGGCATCGACATTCAACTGTTGGGCATCGGCCGCAACGGGCACATCGGCTTCAACGAGCCGTTCAGCGTCGCCAGTTGCCGCACGCGCGTCTGCACGCTCGACCCGGTGACGCGCCGCGACGCGGCCAGCGATTTCTTCAGCGAAGAGAATGTTCCCATGCAGGCGATCACGATGGGCCTGGGCACGATCTTCGACGCGCGCAAAATCCTGCTGATCGCGCTCGGCGAGCACAAAGCCGGCATCATTCGCGAAACGGCCGAAGGCCCCGCCACGCCGCGCGTCCCGGCTTGCTACCTGAGAGAACATCCCGACGCCACGCTGCTGGTCGATTCGGCCGCCGCCAGCAAGTTGACCGCCGTGGCCACGCCCTGGCTGCTGGGCAAGGTCGAATGGACCGACGCGCTGATCAAACGGGCCATGCTCTGGCTCAGCGAAAAAGCCGGCAAGGCACTGCTCAAGCTCGACGACGACGATTTTCGCCAGCATGGGCTGCACCAGTTGCTTCGTCATCACGGCCCCGCGCAGAGCGTGGCCCACCGCGTGTTTCGCTGGATGATGGACACGATCGAATATCACCCGGCCGGCCGCACGTCGAAAAAGATCATCTGCTTCAGCCCGCACCCGGACGACGACGTGATTAGCATGGGCGGAACCTTGATCCGTCTGGTCGAAGATCGCCACGAAGTTCACGTGGCCTACATGACCAGCGGCAACATCGCCGTGTTCGATCACGCGGCCCGGCAGATTGCCGACCTGGCGACCGAGTTCAACCGGCTGTTCGGCATCGACGCGGAGAAAACCAAACAGCTCGAAGAGCGGGTTGCCGCCTCGCTGGCCAAGAAGGCGGCCGGCGAGAGCGATAGCGACGACGTGCTGTTGATCAAATCGCTGATTCGCTGGAGCGAGGCCAAAGCCGGCGCGATCGTGGCCGGTTGTCGCGAAGAGCATTTGCACTTTCTCGACCTGCCGTTCTATCGCACGGGCACGATCGCCAAGAAACCGCTCACCGAAGACGACATTCGGATCATTCGCGAGCTGATCGAGCGCGTCGACCCCGCCCAGATTTACGTGGCCGGCGATCTTTCGGATCCACACGGCACTCATCGGGTGTGCGCCGAAGCGATCTTTCGCGCGCTCGAAGCCATGTCGCACGACGGCCACGCTCGGCCCGAAGTGCTGCTCTATCGGGGCGCGTGGGAAGAATGGCGGCCGCACGAGATTGAGATCGCGGTGCCGCTGAGCCCGCATGACTTGCAACTCAAGAAATCGGCCATCTTCCGCCACGAATCGCAAAAAGACTCCGCCCTGTTCCCCGGCCCCGATCCAAGAGAATTCTGGCAAAGAGCCGAAGACCGCAACCGCAACACCGCCGCCGTCTACAACCAAATCGGCCTGCCCGAGTACTACGCGATGGAAGGTTTTGTGAGATGGAACGGGGTTCCGATTTAGCTGCCTTCGATCCCCTCGCCCTTTGGGAGAGGGTTAGGGTGAGGGCGTTTTCGTTTGCACAATTGCCCGCGTGCGAGGCCGCAGCCCACCGACAAAACCCCCTCATCCCGACCTTCTCCCGGCGGGAGAAGGAGCATGCTACTCGGGCACTATCTCGATGTTCGCGCTCAGCGGAATTCGCTTCAGCGGAAAACACAACGCCTCATCGCAGGCCTGATAGGCCAACAGACAGCGTATCGTTAGCGTCCCGACGTCGGCATCAGACTCGACCTTCAATCGCCTTGAAAATGTGACGTCGCCCCGATAGACGAACTGCTCCGCGCCGTTGACCGACTTGCGAGTCGGTGTTGGATGGGTCCACTCTGCGATGGGTTGCACCTGTTTGGGCAGCTCCAACTCCAACTTGGTTGCCGATCCGAAGCCCGTCGGAAGATCCGTGTCATAGATGTGCCAACCTTCGGCGATTCTGATCCGAACGGAGATCGTGATCTCATCGCCCCATTTCGCCTTTGCACGCGAGACGGCGGATCCGGCAATCACCGAATCGTTTTGCGTAGGATCGGCGAGTTGCACACTCGTGGTTCTGTCGCTCCCGCGCAATTCAGAAGTTGGAACGCCCCGCTTCTTGGCCAATGGGTCGAGATACCAACGGTACCCGCCCGTATCGCTGAAGAACAAGTAGTTGCGATTCTCATTCCACCAGCGCTGCCTTCCGTCAGGCGATTCGATGTTTTTTTCCGATAGCTCGGGCGCATACCTGCGTAGTAAATCAATCGCTTGCTCTCTGCTACTGCCTTGCTGATCAAGCAACTTAAAGGCTTGCGGAAAAAATTCCATCTGATTCGGCGCAATCCCAAGTTCGCGTGCCGTCTGATCGATCGTCAGCTTGCCAAGTTCATTCGCGTGAATGTAAGGTCGCACCTCATCAAACCACTTGCCCAGACCCGCACGGTCTAAATCCTCAATCTGCGTTTGCAGCTCGGGGGCCATAAAGTAAATGACATATTGCTTCAAATCGATCTCTGGACGGTCGATAGCGCGCCCGATGGCGTTGCGATCGAGGATTCGAATCTTTGAATAAGAAGGGCTGGGCGTGCGAATAATCGGCCGATCTTCGCTGAACTTTGCGATGTAGCAGATCGAGTTGACGAGGATTGCCCGGCCATTCTGATTCAACTGGTCAGGTGATTCCTCGAAGCCAAAATGAAGCAGGTGTCCTTGACGCCATATCGCACCAGCCAGCGGTGTTTTGGCATTGATTCCGCCGCAGATCAGTTCCAACTCCGGAGCTTGCGCGTGCTCGTAGGTATAGGTACACCAGCCATGCCTGGATCGGTTTGCGCCTTCGTTCACGAGCAAAGGCAACACGCTGACTTTTGCGTCCTTGATCGCGTGTTGCCAATCCTTGGGCGTGTCGATGTCCGTCGCCTGGCTTCGGTCTACTGCGATCGGTCCGCGAGTGATCTCGTGGTCGCCGAGACCGTAGGCGTACGGCGAAAGACACGTACACCCAGCGCCGCCGACCGTCTGCCAAGGGCCGGCGATGAGCAACCCAGCGCTGCCAAGAAGTACCGTCGGAACAGACCAGCTTTCGAGTTTGCCAAGCGGAGAAGGATATTGCTCGATTCGGTCTTCATCTTGAGCCCAATCCAAGAGTACGACATCGAACTTTTCATCTTTCGGCGTTTGAAAGTCTCTGCGAGGCAGGGTGACAACGTGTTCGAAGCGTTCCTGCAAGAACGAAGTGAAGACTTCGCGACGAATCGTTTCGCCGTCTCGCGCGAGATAAAGAACGCGAAGCGGAAGCTTGGCGTTGTCCGCCGCGCTCGCAATTCCAAGGATTGAAAGGGGCCACACAAGTAAGAAAGGAACGAGGCGACGCATGGCGACTCCCTACTTCCAAGGCCGAAGAATTGGCCATCAAGGCACGCGAGAGGCCGAGCCTCTGGCATGATGTAGCCAATCAGACCTGTAGTTCGACCAATATAGCTAGCCGGATACGTTGCATCATAGCGGACTCTCGGCGGCGATCGTCCCTCAAAAATCAGGTTGCGAGTGTTAGACTGCGCAAGAAAGGCGATCCTTTCCGACGGACCGGATCCATTCTCAGCCGCTTTGGTCCGAGAGATCAAGCCGACGACGCTCGCCCTTCCTGAATGGTTGGTGCGGCGGCACTTTTCGAGCCGAAGGTGTACAAATGCTATTGATTATGTACAGGCGTATATTATAGTGATGTCGTAGTGCTGACCCACCCGACCCGGTTTTGCCCAACTCGTTTTGCAAAGTGAGACGCGTATGTCTGCGACTTCCCATCTGGACCAATTGACAGAACGTCAAAAGGAAGTTTACGAATTCATCCGCGACAAGATTCACAATCGGGGTTACGGCCCGACGGTGCGGGAGATCGGCGATAACTTCGGCATCAGCTCGCCCAATGGCGTGATGTGCCATCTCAAGGCGCTGGAAAAGAAGGGGCTGATCAGTCGCGAGCCCAATATGTCGCGGGCGATTCAATTGACCAACGAGCCGGTCGAAGAGAAGGGCTTGCCGCTGGCCGGGCGGATCGCCGCCGGCGTGCTGCACGAAGCAATCGAGCAGGACGAACGGGTCGACTTCGAGGCCATGTTCAGCCAAAAGAACATGTTCGCCCTGAAAGTGGCCGGCGATTCGATGATCGAGGCCCAGATTGCCGATGGCGATTTCGTCGTGATCCGCAAACAGCGCACGGCCCGCGACGGCCAGATCGTGGTCGCTCAAACAGACGAGGGCGAAGCCACGCTGAAGCGCTGGTATCTGGAGCGCAACCGCATCCGCCTCGAGCCGGCCAATTCCTCGATGAAGCCAATCTACGTCAAGAACGCCAAGATTTTGGGCGTCGTCGTGGGCGTGGTCCGGAAGGTCGAATAGCTGTCAGCTAGGATCGCGTTACCGGCCGTCTTTCGGCTCAGGCCGAACGTTCCAGCGGCGCGCCGGTCGACTGGTTCAGCTTGTTGTAGAGCGTTTTCAGGCTGATGCCTAATTCTTCGGCCGCTTTCGGTTTGTTGCCGCCCAGGCGTTCGAGCGTTTGGTAGATCACCTGCATCTCGATTTCGCGCAACGTCTGGGGACCTGAGCTGATCGCCTTGAGCGTGGGAGCGGCCCCGGCGCTCGTTCCCGAGCGCAAGCGGCGCGATTCGAACTTGGTGGGCAGGTGCTCGACCGAAATGGGCCCCGACTCGCAGAGGATTGTGGCGTGCTCGATCACGTTGGCCAGTTCCCGCACGTTGCCCGGCCAGCTATGTTCGGCGAAGGCGTGCAACGTTTCGGGCGTGAACATCTGATCCTCCGGGCGCGCGCCAGGCCGAAACCGCATCGCCAAATGACTGGCCAACTGCGGAATATCCTCGACCCGCTCGCGCAAAGCCGGCAGGTGGATCTCGAAGGTATTGATGCGGAACATCAGGTCTTCGCGAAAATCGCCCTCTTCGACCATTTGTTCCAAATGGCGATTCGTCGCGCAAACCACGCGCACGTCGACCGTGAACGACTCGTTTTCGCCCACGCGGCGAATCTCGCCGCTCTCCAGAAACCGGAGCAGCTTGGCCTGCATCGGCTTGGGCAACTCACCAATCTCGTCGAGAAACAGCGTGCCGCCGTTGGCCACCTCGAACAGCCCCACGCGATGCTCGTCGGCGCCGGTAAAGCTGCCCCGTCGATGGCCGAACAGTTCGCTCTCGATCAGGCTCTCGGGCAGCGCCCCGCAGTTGATCGCCACGAACGGCATGCCGACTCGCGCGCTTTGATCGTGCAGCGCCCGGGCCACCAGCTCCTTGCCGGTGCCCGTTTCGCCGAGCACGAGCGCCGTCGAGTTGGTCGGCGCGACTCTGGCAATCAACTTGCGCACCTGTTTCATGCCGACGCTTTCGCCAATCAGTTGGCTCTTGCCTTCCAGACGTTCCAACTGTCGCTTCATCGCCAAATATTTATTGGTCAGCTCCCGCTTATCGGCCACTCGCTTGAGCAGGGCTTGCAACTCGACCAGCTTGCAGGGCTTTGTCAAATAGTCGAACGCTCCGTGGCGCAAAGCCGAGATCGCGGTGTCGAGCGACGATTTTCCGGTGAGCACGACCGCATCAGTCTGAGGCGAAAGCTCTTTGGCCTTGGCGATGACTTCGATGCCTGAGAGCCCCGGCATGTCGAGATCGACCAGAATGCAATCGAAAGAATAGCTTTGCAGCGCCGCGACGGCGGTCAGCCCGTCGGGACAGACGGTGACGTCGTGTCCCATGCGCGGCAGTTCCAGGCTCATTAGCTCCTGCAACGATTTTTCGTCGTCGGCAAATAGCAGCTTGAGGCGACTATGCGGCTTGGTAACGATGTTCTCTCTCCTTTTGCTTTTCGGTCAGGGGCAGAGTGACGCGAAAACGCGAACCCTTGCCCGGACCGTCGCTATGAACGTCGATATGGCCGCCGTGGTCGGCGACGATGCGATAGGTGATCGAAAGGCCCAGCCCCGTTCCTTGTCCGCAACGGCGGCGCGTGAAAAACGGCTCGAACAGATGTTTCAGCACTTCGTCGGTCATGCCGCAGCCGTTGTCCGTGAAGGCGATCTCCGCTTGGCCGCGGTTGGTCTGCAACTCGATTCGCAGCACCCCGCCAGGCGACAAGCTGTCGAGCCCGTTGGTAATCAGATTCAGCACGACCTGCTTGAGCTCCTGCGAATTGACAGGGGCGACGATCGAATCGCTTGGCGCAAATTCGATGTGTTTGTCTTGATAACTTCCCAAGTGGGCCACCATGTCGATCACGCCCTGCACTAATTCGCGCAGGTCCGTGCTTTGGCGGGTTACTTCACCCATGCGCGAAAAATCGAGCAGCCCCTCGGTAATGCCTTTGCAGCGAAAAGCTTCGTTTTGGATCATCCGCAAGTAGTTGCGAATCACTTCGCGGTCGGCCGCGCCGGCCGCGGGCACCGCTTCGAGCAACTCGCCGATGCGACTTTCGAGCGATTCGGCGCACAGCGCGATCGACGCCAAAGGGTTGTTGATTTCGTGAGCCACGCCGGCCGCCAAAAAACCGACACTGGCCAACTGCTCGCTACGCACGACCTGTTTGGTCCGCTCTTGTACCTGGCGATCGAGGTCGTCTCGAATCGCCTCGAAACGGGCGGTCATCTCATTCAGAGCATCGGCCAGCTCCGACATTTCATCGTGCGTGTCGAGCGAAATGCGATAGCCAAACTCGCCCGCCGCCACCCGCCGCGAGCCCCGAACCAGCACTCGCAGCGGCCGAAAGACCCAGGTGTAGAACAGACGAATGAACACGGCCAGAAAAATACCGGCCGAAACGGTCGTGATCCACGTCAGAATGATCAGCCCTCGATATTCCCTGCGCGCTTCGAGGGCAAAGTCTTGAATGCGCGCGTGCAGAAAGCTCGGCAATTCCCACGACAAATCTTGTAGCCGCTTTAGCTCGGCGTTCATCGTCGCCACTCGTGCCGGGTCGTCGACCCAATCTGCCTCTCCGGAAGCATCGTTGATGCGCGCTAGTGCCGTGTCGATCTTGCGCACGGTTTCCCACTCTTCACGGCTGTCGTTGATCAGCGAGTCTTCCCGGCCGTTGCCCAGCAGATGCTCGCGGTAGTCCACTAGGGTCGACGAGATTTCGAGCAAGTGTCCGGCAAACGGTTGCGTAATGATCGAGTGATCAATCGTCGCGTTGTCAGTGTTCGCGGCGGAAGGACGGTTGCCTACCTCGCCCATGATCAGGCGCAGCTCGCTGACGTGCTTGCTGATGTTCTGAGCCAGAGGCAGCTCATTGGCCCGGCCGCTGTAGCTTTTTACGGCGCTGCGATAGGCATACATGCCGTAAAAGCCGCTACACGACAGGGTAGCGACGATCACCAGCAGCAGGCCGATGCCGATCAGCAGCTTGTTGCGAATAGGCCACTTCGAGAGCAACGGCGACCTCCTTGTCGCAATTCTCGCCAGAGCACGCTAGCGCCCCCGTTCAGAGACCTAGTCGAGAAACTCGGTCGAGAAACGCACGGGGCGAGCGAACCGCATTTTGGTAGGGCCGGCAAGTCTAGCATTAAGCCCGCGAACAGAGCAAGACGGACCACGTGGCACGCTAGCAGAACCGGCCGCCCGAGCCCTTCGCCCGAGCCGGTTACTCAAGGCTGATGCCGAACGATCTTGACCGTATCGCGCGCTCGCGATAGCGTTCCGCCCGAGCCACCACCTTCGCGAGTACCCCCCGCGCGGCTCCGGTTTCCAGCAGCGCCCTACCCTGATAGACGGTCCGTTGAACCGCTTAAGCAACATGACCGCCAACGTTCCACGGATCTCAATAGCAAGCATCCCCGCTTGGGTCTGGCCCACACGGGTCCGCGTCATCCTGGGCCTCGTGTTGGCGATGGTCCTGTGGGGATGGTTCGACGTGCGGCTGCGCGGCGCGGTGAATCCGAACAACCCTGCGGCCCACAAAACGGACTTCACGGTTTATACCGAGGCGGGCGCCGCCTTTTTCGACGGCCGCGATCCCTATAGCGTGACCAACTCGCGCGGATGGGGATATCTCTATCTGCCACTTTTCGCAATGCTCGTGGCCCCCTTGCACGCCCTGCCGGGCGAAGCGCAAGTCCTGGTGTGGTTCGTACTGAGCTCGCTCATGGCTTGGGGCTGCGTTCGCGAATGCGTCCGTATCGGCGTCATCGCTCTGTCCAATGAACAGGAAGCGGGTATATTCGGCCGCATTCCCACCTGGGTCGGGTGCGCTGCGGTCGTCTCAGCGTTGGTCCCGGCGCTCAATTGCCTGCAGCGCGGACAAGTCGGCGTCGCCAAGCTCTATTGTTTGCTGCTCGGATTCCGGTTGCTCATCGAAAGCCGCACTGTCGTCCGTTCGCTGCTGGCGGGTGGAGTTTTCTCTCTGCCGATCATGCTCAAAATCACGCCATTGTTGCCGGTGGTTGTCGTCTTGTCTCAGCAGCTCCTGGCAAGTTGGCAATCGCGATCGGCGGCCACGCGGCACGAAAGTCTTCCCGTGGTGGGCACCGCGGTGGGCCTCGTCTTTTGCTTGTTCATCTTGCCAGCCGGACTCGTGGGATGGCGCGCGAATCTTCAGCACCTGGACACCTGGTGGCATACCGTGGCATTTCATGAGGAGTCAGTGCCTGGCGGACGGGAGTTCGCCGGCGACTCGACGTCGCCAAAAAACCAGAGTTTTGCCAACGCAGTGCGCCATTTCGGGAATTGGACCGATTACTATTTCGCCGGCGGACCGGACGACCAAGGCCCCGAGCAGTTGCGCAAAGGGGGCCACGGACTTCTGATGGACGCGCCGAGTGTCAACGCCGCGCTCACAGCCGTCAGCTTGCTCGAGCTGTGCTTGTTGCTGGCGGTTGGATATCGAATGGCGATCACCCGCGATCTCATGGGACAAACCGTCGGCTTTTCATTGGCTTGCGTGGCGACGCTGGTGATTGCGCCGATTGCGCGCGGGCATTACTTTGTGCTGCTGCTGCCCGGCACAATGTTTCTGCCCGTTTGGCTGCTGAAGGAAGGCCGAACTCGCTGGGCGACCTGTCTGGCGATCGCCCCGCCCGTCTTAACGCTCTCGCATTACACGCTGATGGACTTCACCGGCCGCGTCGGGTTGTTGGGCATAGGAACCATGGTGTGGTACACGGCCGCTTGTCTGGTAGTCTTGCGAACTGCATCGGCCAAAGAAGCTCAAGTGTTGACATTCGCTCGGCCACGTGTGGCGAACGACTCGCACCGACGAATGGTCGGCTGATTCCGCCTTGTAGCGCGGAACCTGCTCGGCAACTACAGATCGAGCACCGAGCGGTCGCGGCCTTTGCGCGCAGGCTGGCGACGAATTTCGCTCATCATGAAGCTGATCGCCAACGCGTACTCGCGCATGGCCTTGGTAAAATCGCGCGCTGCGATCGCCATTTGCGCCTGTTCGCCGTGAGCATTGAACCGGCCCCAGGCGAGCGTCCAGTGTTCTTCCTTCGCCGCATCCCGCAGTTGCTGTGCCATCTGGCAAAGCACAGCCGCGCGCTCGGCGTTTGGCGCCCCATCACACGCGGCATGGGGTCCGGATCCTAACGGCCGATCGGAGTTGAGCTCGCCGGGCAACTGGGCTTTCAGCATGTTTTGCACCAGCGCCACGACCAGCATCACACCGGCGAGCAGCCCGCTGACCAAAGCTCCGATCATTCTGCCGGTCACAGTCAAGCCCATGGCGATCAGCAGGAAAACCGCCATCAGAATCCACACGGCCGGGTGTGCCGACGAACCGGCGTCGTTGGCAATCGCGATCGGTTCGGGCTGTTGCGATTGTTCGACCGGCACCGACACGAGCTCGACGACTACGGCCGTGATGTTGTCGGGACCGCCTCGCAAGTTGGCGATGTCGACTAACGCGCGCACTGCGTCCTGCGGTTGCAAAGCGGACAGAATTGCACCCAGCTCGTCGTCCTTCAACTGTCCGGTCAGTCCGTCGGAACACAGCAGGAACCGATCTCCGGCTGCGAGCGGAAAAGGCCCCTCGAGGTCAATTTGCGCATCTGCATGAGGACCCAAAGAACGTGTGATGATGTTTTTAGGAATGAAACTGGCCACCTCGCCTTGGGGCATCTGTCCGGCCTTCATCATCTCCCAG
Source organism: Planctomycetia bacterium (assembly GCA_043749935.1). GTDB lineage: Bacteria > Planctomycetota > Planctomycetia > Pirellulales > PALSA-1355 > PALSA-1355. Next base: position 8,816 of record JAYVCO010000068.1, on the reverse strand, counting down.
ACCAGGCTATGATCGAAGGTCAACTGCTCGAACTTGTTGCTGCGCAATCGATACACGCGGCTGTCGCCGATATGAGCCACGATGGCCGTCGTGGGCAACAGCACCAGCGCGCTGCACGTGGTGCCCATGCCTTGAAATTCGGCATTGGCCTGGCCGCGCTCGTGAATGCTTGCGTTGGCCATGACCATCGCTTGCTGCAGCGCATCGGAGGGTGCGCGATCCAGCAGCTTGCGATACGTGTGCGGAATGCTCTCGCAGGCAATTTTGCTGGCAAGCTCGCCAGCCGCATGTGCGCCCATGCCATCGGCGACCATGAACAAGTGGCCGCGCCGCTGCCAATCTTGTTGATCGCCGGCCAGGGCAATCGCCAGCGAATCTTGATTGTTGGCGCGTCGCAGCCCGACGTCGGTCAGTTCCGCGTGCGCAAGTACGCCACGCCAGTTGCCAGCAGATTCGGCCGTCTCACTCATTTGGTTTGCTGCGATCCGCAGAGGCGCCCATCCGCCGGACTTGAAAATCCGCCCACCTAAAGACCCCATTCTAACTTACCTAGATACAGCCGAACAGAGCCGGCGCCCTAAGGTCTCCAGCCTGCCGTTTTCCATCCGGCGCTAACAATGAGCATTCGCAAGCCGTCGAGCCGGCTTTCCAACTCGGAAGGCCAAATTCCGCCTAGCGGGCTTTTTTCCGGGAATCTATACTCCCGCCCGCCGCAAGCACGACCAGGGGTCGTGCGCCGCGAGCGCACATCTCGAACCGTATTTCACTTCCCCGGCACGCAATGCTGAGCCCTGTTATTCCAAAACGTTGCGATACGCATCGAGGTCGAAGTTGCTTGCGCATCGCGTGGATGCTGGTGGCGGTCTTCGTCTGCATCGCGGAAGTTGGCTGCGTCCAGCGTCGCTTGACCATTCGCAGCAATCCCCCCGGGGCGCTTGTCTATGTCGATGACTACCAGATCGGCACGACGCCGGTCTCGACGGACTTCGTGTACTACGGCACGCGCAAAGTGCGGCTCGTGCTCAGCGGCTACGAAACACTCACGGTCCTGCAACCGATTCCGACCCCTTGGTATGAATACCCGGGCCTGGATTTCGTTTCCGAAAACCTCGTGCCCGGCGAGATCCGAGACGAACGAGTCGTCGATTTTCAGCTTAAGCCGCAAATGATCGTGCCGAGTCCGCAATTGCTTTCGCGTGCGGAGAACCTGCGGCATGGCGCCGCGGCGCCACAAACCCCTTTGCCACCAGCGGCCGCACCGCTATTCGGCCCAAGCACCTCTTCGCCGCCTGGCCTGCCCGTCTCGCCGCCGCCCACTGCGCGACCTGGCGGACCGTTCAACTACTCGCCATGATTGGCCAGTGCTGCAAGCTCGCCGTTATTTCGTGCCGGGACTCTTCTGGATCGCGCCACGCACGCCCAGCAACTCGGGATGGCGGGCGATCTTGTCTGAAAACACTCGGGCATCTGCCAAAATGGGTTTCAGCTCGCACGTGATTTGTTCGATGTTGATCGCCGCGGCGTTCAGATGCTGATAGAGATCGGGATTGCGGAGCAACTGGCCAATCGAACCTTCCCCCCGGTTCAAGTTGCGGCTGAAGGCCGACAGATCTCCCAGAAGCTGGTCGAGCCGTGCAACCGCCTGATCGACGTTCGTGATGATCTGGTCTCCGCGCTCGGAAAGCGGCCCGGTAAATCCTTCCAAGTTTCGCAGATTACGGTCGACCGATTCAACGGTCGTACGCACGGTTGTCATGGCGCCGCGAGTTTCCGTTAGCAGCTCCGGCAACTCGGAAATCGTCCTCTTCAAGTTTTCTCGCACCTCATCGTTACCCAGTACGTCATCGACATTCGCCAAAGACCGTTGGAAGGTATCGAGCGTCTGCTCCGTCTTATTGATGATGCGCGCGATTTGCTCGTCATTGTTCGTGAGCATGCGGTTGAAATATCCGGCCAACTTGGCGACTTCGTCGCCAGCGGTTGCCAGCGAACCAACCGCCTTGCTCATGTCCCCTTCCAGGTTGCTGATCACCTGGAAGGGATTGGGGGCGACCGTGCCCTCGATGTACTCACCCTCTTGAACCACGCCGTTGTCCGGCTCGCCAGCCTCGGCCGCATCTTTCTGCGCCGCGTCTTTCGGTGTCGCAGTCTTTGGGGCCGCTGGCGGATTCTCGCCCTCGGCCCCGGTCAAGACTTCGGTAGGATCCGTGGTGCTGTTTGAGGTTTGGGGCTTGGCGGTGCCGTTTTCAGGAAGTCGGACCGCCGGCAACTTATCGCGATGCACGAATTGAATCACCACGTCGCCACCCAACAGCGAACCGCTGACCTGTGGCACTTCGCTGTGATAGATTTTGACTTTGCCGTCGATCTTGGCTTCGACGATCACGCCCCCCTGGTCGGCAAACCGCACGTTCGTGACGCGGCCAATCAAGATCCCGCTTTTGCGCACGGGCGTGCCGTCGGTCACGCCCGGCGCGTCGGTGAAATGCATGTAGATGGTATAGCTGCCGCGCGCAATCGAGCGCGCATCGCCAAACAGCAACACCAGAATTCCGGCAATGAACATGGTGGACAACACCATGACGCCGACACGGAATTTCACTACACGTTCATCCATAGTCAATTCAGTCCCCAGCAAGAGAGTTCCCATCGAACTCCATGCGTGCATCCAACCTCATGAGTTGCTTGATCGCAGATCCGCCATTTTTCTCATTTCCATCAGACGTTCGCCGGCCTCGCCATGTACGAATTGCGTCACTCGCGGATCGCCCGAATCATCGATGGCCTCCGGCGTACCGTCGAAAATAACCTGAGGCTCGCCCGGCTCGAGGCGACTGAGCGGGTAGAGCATGATGATGCGGTCCGCCACTTTTTTGGCCGTGCGCATGTCGTGCGTGACCACGACGCTGGTGACCGGCTGGGCGCGCAAGATCAATTCATTGATCACGTCGCTCATGATCGGATCCAGCCCGGTGGTCGGCTCGTCATAGAGCATCAATTCGGGCCCCAGCGCCAGTGCCCTGGCCAAACCCACTCGTTTGCGCATGCCACCCGACAGTTCCGCCGGTTTTTTCACGATGATGCTTTCCGGCAAGCCGACTTCCGCGAGTCGCGAAAGCACGACTTCTTGCATCTGCTGGTCGGTCAATTGCGAGTGCTCGCGCAGCGGAAAGGCCACGTTTTGCCCAACCGTCATGCTGTCGAACAGAGCCGCGCCTTGAAACACGAAGCCAAAGCGAGTCCGCTCGTGGGTAATATCTTTCTCGCTCAACTGGGCCAGATTCTTGGAATCGAACCAGACTTCGCCCCTCGTGGGCTTGATCAGCCCAATCATGGTCTTGAGGACGACGGTCTTGCCGCAGCCGCTCTCGCCAATGATCGCCAGCGTTTGACCCTTGGGGATCGACAGGTTGATATCTCGCAACACCTGATTGCGACCGAAAATAACATCCACTTTGCGCAGCACCAGAACCGGCTCGCTGGCCTTCGTGGGTTTCTTCTGTTCTGCCTGTGCTGCGACCATCCGATCGATTGCCCTTTGCCAGGTTTTCTGGCCTAAACCAAATGCAGCCCTTCGGGCCAGATCATCATGTACACGTTGTCCAACGCGATTCCCAGAAAGAAATCGAGCACGAGAATCGCCACGAAGGAAATCACGAAGGCTGAAGTCGCGGCTCGCCCGACCCCCTCGGCGCCAGGATCGCAGTGGAAGCCGCGATAGCAACTCACCAGCGCGATCGCGGCCCCAAAGAACAGGCTTTTGAAGACTCCGGAGAAAACGTCGAACACGCCGACGTAGTCCTGTGAATTCTGCCAATAGTGATTCGAATCGATGCCCAGGCCATAAATGGCGTAAGTAGCCCCGCCAAAGACGCCAAAGAAGTCGGCCATGATCGTGAGAGTCGGAATCAACACCAGACAGGCCAGGAATCTGGGCACGACCAGGTAGTGAATCGGATTCGCTCCCATGCTCGAAAGCGCGTCGATTTGCTCGGTGACGCGCATCGTGCCCAACTCGGCGGCCATGGCACTGCCCACGCGGCCGGCCAGCATCGTAGCCGCCAACACGGGGCCTAACTCGCGCACCAGCGACATATTGATCACCGCGCCCAATCTCGTTTCCAGGTGCAACAGCCGGAATTGCGAATGGCTCTGCACAGCCAGCACCATTCCGATGAAGGTGCCAGTCAGTGCCACGACGGGCAGGCTCAGGACGCCGATCTGATAGAAGTTTGGCAATAAAGTGTCGCTCCGCGGCAGCCGTCTCACGACCCACGACAACGTGCGGTAGAAAAACTCGGAAATGTCCCCGATTGCGACGACCCAATTGAGCACCAGGCCACCCAGGTCGGCAATCCAATTCGAGACCGCCTGCAAGGGGCCGCCGCGCCGGCGCGAGATTGTGGTGGAATCGGATGCCATCGGTTGCTACCAAAGGAGAGCCACGCCCGGCGCATAGCCGGACCATCTGTTGATAATTCGTCCCGCCGAAGGTACCGCTTGAGGAAAGATTGCCGGTGAGTTGGAGATTAGGAACCAGGAAGACTGGGCAAGCAGAGAATCGCTCCTAGTTTTAAGTTGCCAGTCGCTAGCACTCATGGCGAGACGTGGGGCTCTCTGGCTGCTTACCAACGAAATTATACGGACCGCCAGGCAGACGAAATCAATGGCCGGCAAGTTCACTCGCCGGATGGCGGGGTCGGACCGCTGCAAGCTCGTCTAAAGCTCACGTTCGTGGTCTGCCAGGTCACGACCGGGGCCGAAGCAGCCAGAAAAAAAGGGGGGGAAACCCTTGGGCGCTAGACGCGGGCCAGGCTGCCGCATTGTTATAATCGTGGCAAATGCGGGTCTTGGCCGGCTCAGCCTATAACGGGAAGTGTCAGTTAGCTGACTCGACGCGGACGGGAAGGAAAAAGCCATGAGCGAGATTACGATCCTGGGGAGCGCACGCCGCGCCTGCTCGGGTCCCACTCGCCGCGAAACGCTCAAGGTAGGAGCCCTCTCCCTGCTGGGCGGACTCTTCAACACCCAGTCGCTGCTGGCACTCGAAAATTCCCGCAATCCATATCTGCGGCCCGGCCGTGCCAAACGCGTGGTTCTCTTGTATCTACAAGGCGGACCGCCGACGCAGGACATGTTCGATCTGAAGCCCCACGCGCCGGGAGGCGTCGGTGGAGAGTTCAAGCCGATTGCCACCAGCGCACCGGGCGTCGAGATCTGCGAACTGTTACCTCAGACGGCCCGCTGGATGCACAAGTCGGCAATTGTCCGCAGCGTGTATCACAACGGCGGCTGTCACAAAAATCTGCCGATGTATACGGGTTACGATGTGAATCTCCCCGACGAGGAGTTTCGCGACAGCGACCATCCGAGCATGGGTTCGGTCTGTGCTTACCTCGAGCGAGATCGGCAAAAGGAATTACCCACGTATGCCTATCTGCCCTGCCCGCTCGGATGGGGCGAGGTTCGCAAGAAGGCCGGCCCGCATGGCGGCTTTCTTGGGCGCCGCTACGATCCGTTCTGCACCGAGTGCACGGCGTACGTCGACAATCCGCCCGATGATATCTGGAAACCGCAAGTCGTGCGCGGCGAGCCGCGCCTGCGCGACACGGAACTGCTCGAAGGAATCACGCTCGATCGGCTCAAGGACCGCAAGCGACTCGTGGAGATGTTCGACGACGAATTCCGCTCTCTGGAAGCCAAGCGCGACCTGGGAAATTTTCCGCGCCAACAACGATTGGCGTACGAGATGCTCACTTCGGCCAAGGTCCGCGAGGCCTTCGACTTGAACCTCGAGGACAACCGGACGCGCGATCGGTACGGGCGGACCCTGTTCGGGTCTTCGACGCTACTCGCCCGGCGACTCGTCGAGCGAGACGTGCGCTTCGTGAACGTGAGTTGGGACAATTATTCCAAGCGGTTCGAAGTCAGCAAAGCGGGCTGGGATACTCACCAAAGTAACTTCCCCATGCTGCGCGAGACACTGCTGCCGAACTTCGACCAGACCTACTCCGCCTTCATCGAAGACCTCGACGCCCGAGGACTCCTCGACGAAACCCTGGTGGTGACGATGGGCGAAATGGGGCGCACACCAAAAATCAACGCCAACGGAGGCCGCGATCACTGGACGTTCTGCTATTCGGTGCTTTTGGCAGGCGGCGGGATTCGCGGAGGAACGATTCACGGTGCCTCCGACGAGCAGGCAGCGTTCATCAAAGACAAGCCCGTGCATATCCGCGATATCTGCGCGACGATCTATTACCTGCTGGGAATCGATCCAGAAATGCCAGTCTACGATCGCGCGAACCGGCCGATCGCCGTCGCTCAAGGAGGACAGCCGATCAGAGAGATCTTGCTCTGATCGCAAAAGCCGGCCTGGAGCTCAACAACCACCGGCAGAGCCGGTGGTTGCCTATTAACTTGCGTTTGAATTGCGATCGCTCGGGACTTCCGAACTACGGCATCATGTCGCGCAGATCGGTGGCGCGACTCCGCGCATCGCGTCGATTCAAAGAATCGAACGACTCCGTCACGCGGCCAATCTCCTTGATGCAATATCGCGCAAGTGCTCAAAACGAAGCTGGCTTGAAGTCATGAATATAGCGGACGACTCCTGCCCTTGCTTCGGCGAGCGGCGAGGAGCAAGACCGCAGCAGAGGCCAATAGCGCTGCGGTCGATGGCTCAGGCACCACGGCGATACCATCCACTCCGTTGAGTCCCGTGATCAGCAAGGGGTTCAGCGTCGCCCCCGACGTAGTGTATAGGCCAATCGTGTCGCCATTGTTCGCAACAAACAGATCGGTGCCAGACACCGCGATGCCTCTGAGCCCGCTGAATCCCGAGAGCAGCGAGGGGTTCAACGTTGCCCCCGACGTGGTGTAGTGGCCAACCGTTCCGTCGCCATAGTTCGAGACATACAGATCCGTTCCAGACACTGCGACGGCGACCGGGCCACTCAAGCCCGTGATCAGCGAGGCATTCACCGTCGCTCCGCCGATGGTGTATTCGCCGATCGTTCCGGCACCGTAGTTCGTGACGAACAGATTCAATCCGTCGTCAGACAACGCGATACCATAGGCATAGCTGAAGCCCGTGATCAGCGAAGCGTTCACGGTCGCTCCCGCAGTGGTATATTGGCCAATCCTCCCACCGTGATTGTTGACGACGAGCAGATCTGTTCCAGACACCAAAAGACCCAGCGGATTACTCAACCCGGAGACAAGCGAAGCGTTCACCGTGGCCCCCGAGGTAGTGTATTTGCCGATCGTTCCACTGGCATAGTTCGTGACATACAGATCCGTTCCAGACACCGCGACGAATTCCGACAGGCTCAGCCCCGAGACCAACGGGGCGCTTACCGTCGCCCCCGAGGTGGTGTATGCGCCAACCGTTTCGTCGCCGGTGTTCGTCTCATAGACTTGCCCGGCCCAAACGGTGCCAGGCATGGCCGAGAGCGCGGCAGCGATGCAGACTGCAAGCAGGTTACCTTTAAATTGCATTAGCGTGCTCCTCATATTCAGCAAGGGAAATCCGGATATGGACTGCTAGGGCCGATCCTGGCTCGCAGCTAATTGGCACTCGTGGTGCGTGCGGCTTGATGCCTTGCGCCGCCGGGCCGCGCCGAACATCACCGGAAGGGCGAGACCGAGCATCACCCACGTCGAAGGCTCGGGCACGCCTCGGATCGCGATGGACATCGGGTCATTCAAGCTGGAATTAGCGAAGACCGAACCAACCCCACCCGAGGTGAACTTCTCGATCGTGTTGTTGCCAGGATTGGCCGCATAAAGGTTGCCCGCGCTGTCAAAGGCCAGGCCGATCGGAGAGCTCAATCCCGCATTGGCAAAGACCGATCCAATGCCGCCGGGAGTAAATTTCTCGATCGTGCTGTTGCCGTTGTTCGCCGCATAAAGGTTGCCCACGCTGTCGAACGCCAAGCCGTAAGGATTGAGTAATCCAGTGTTGGCAAAAACCGATCCGACGCCGCCCGGAGTGAACTTCTCGATCGTGCTGCCGAGGGCATTTGCCGCATACAGATTGCCCACGCTATCAAAGGCCAAGGCCGTCGGGGCGTTCAAGCCAGAGCTGGCGAAGACCGATCCGACGCCGCCGGGTGTGAATTTCCCGATCGTGCTGTCTCCCAGGTTCGTCACATACAGGTTTCCCGCGCTGTCAAACGCCAAGCCATCGGGGCGGTTCAAGCCGGTACTGGCAAAGACCGATCCGATGCCTTCGGGAGTGAACTTTTCGATCGTGTTGCCGTCTGCGTTGGCCACATACAGATTGCCCGCACTGTCAAAGGCCAAACCTGCTGGAAAGTTCAAGCCAGTGGTGCCGAAAAAGGAACCAACCCCGCCCGACGTGAACTTCTCAATCGAATTGCTGCCGGAGTTGGACACATAGAATGTGTCGGCGCGGGCGGCGCTGGAAGCGAGTAGAGATGTAAGCCACGCGGCAACACCCAGCAGAAGGGACAGTGGATGAAGCTTTCTAGTCATTAGCTGGCCCTCGAGGAAAATAATGGTACTTGGTTAAAAAAACGTCGACGTGTTGATGCTGTGTGGTCATCTCGCGCCAGTTGCGCTGTCGGGGGCTCCGATTTCAAACAACAAACGGCAAAGGGTGTCCGGCCTCTCCGCATGGGACGCGAAGAAACGGGGCACCCTTTGTCGGAAGCGTGATTTGGTTCGAGGTCACTGGCGTTCCCTTGATCTAAGCGGAACGTGTCAACGACTTTGAGACACTGACCTTTGGAATTTAGTGTAGCTCGGGCAGTGGATTCTCTGGGGATTCGGCGGTGGCGGCTGGAGGGTTG
>JAYVCO010000067.1:0-3230 GCA_043749935.1 Planctomycetia bacterium | reverse complement strand
CCTTTGTCTGTTTGTTCGACCCAGCCTCGGTTGTGCTAGCGAAGAGTGCGGGCGCAGGGGCGCAAGTCTCGCTAAAAATCGGCGGCAAGACCGATGAGCTACACGGACCGACGTTGAGCGTGACTGCCCGCGTGCGCAGCTTGCACGATGGCAAGTTCACAGAGCTCGAGCCGCGTCACGGTGGCCGAACCCACTATGACATGGGCGAGACGGCCATCGTCGATCTCGCGCAAGGCCCCACGCTGATGCTCACGTCGCGTCGGATGGTCCCATTTAGCCTGTCGCAACTTACTAGTTGCGGCATCGATCCCAACGACTATCAGGTGATTGTCGCCAAAGGAGTTCACGCGCCATTGGCCGCCTACGCACCGGTTTGTCCCACGCAGATCCGAGTCAACACGGCGGGAGTCACCACGGCCGACATGACGGCGCTCGAATACCACCATCGCCGTCGTCCGATGTTTCCGTTCGAGAAACTTGCGTAAACTACCCCAGCGCCGCGCGTGTCCGCTGCACCAGTGCATTGTCAGGCCCCATCGCTCCGCGGAGATTGAAGACGCTGGATGCCAAAAACCGACCGCGCCAAGGCTGCGAGACATTCTGGTAGTCCTCGAGCACGGCCGAGCTGAACTTGTAATCGTGGGCGTTGGTGCCTTTGAGGAAGATCAGCAATCGAGCCGCATCGATCAGTTCTTTCGGCTCGGGGTTGGCTTGCAAATAGGCCAGCACCTTGCCAGCGGCTTTCATCTTGTCGCCGCTCACGTTGGTGAAGATTTCCTCGACGGCCTTAGGACCCTCGGATTCGAGCGAAACGGGTTGCATCTCGTCGAGATTGTAGGGTTTTACCGGACCTCGGCCGGTCATGGCCTGGCGGAACATCGAGACGAACGCCGCGTTTTGCAGCAGCAGCATTCTCCGCGTGTCGTCGCTAGAGCTCGTGTCCCAGGCATAACGCAGCGCGTTCGTCGAGGTGACCGCGTGCAGCGCGACGATGCCCGGCTGACGCACCAACAGTTCGCCTGCACCGACGAACAGGGCATCCCAAATCGCCTGTGGCGCAATCTCGCGATTCAAGAGTTCCACAACTTTGTCGGCCGTTTCATTCTCGTCGGCCTGACGGAGCGTGGCCAGCATTTCGGTCGTAGCCGCAGGATCGACTTTTCCTTCCAGCCAATTGCCGCGAATCTTTTTCGCCCGTTCGACATTGAGCCGCCAGGGACGGTCAGCTTTGTCGTCGCCTTTCGCCGGGTTATTGCCATCGTGCTTCAACAGCGCGTAGGCCAGCGAGCGAAGCACCGGCTCGGCGTGATGATGACCGATGCAGTTGAGCGTGCGCATGCTGTTGGCCACGAAAATGGCTTTGTGGCCGATCGAGCGAAAGTCGCGGGCTCCATAGCGGAACATCAATTCGAAAACATCGTCCATGCCGGTCGTGCGCGCAAGACCCGCCACCGCGGCGTCGGCGGCACCTTCGTTCCAGGTGTCCATGGCATCCACGAATGCCGCGCGCGCCTTACTGGCCGTGGGCACGGCCGATTCGTCGACCGCACGCATTGTCCAATCACCTTCGCGCTTGTCTTGGGCCTGCGCGTCTTTGAATTCATCGAGAGCCCAAAAGATCGGCAACCAGCGATGGGCGTCGGGCGAGGAGATGCTGGCCAGGTGAGCCGAGTTGACGACCAGCACTGCATGAAATTTGAAGCCAACCTCGGGTCGCGGTTGCACGTTGCGGACGCCGGCCAGCAATAGCCCAGCCAGCAGATCGCGATAGCTCAAGCCGCCGTGGATTCTCGCGGCGACAACTTCCAGCAATTTGTCGCGCGGGGTGTCTTCCAGCAAGCGGACAACTGGCTCAATATCGGGGCCAAGCTGAACCATTTTGGCATCGGGCTGCGCCTCGGCCGCCGAAACCGGTTTGAGCCGCGACAGAAAGGTCAAGTCGCCCAACCCGGCCACCGCTCCCACCGCCGCCGCATTTTGCAGAAATCGCCTGCGTGAGTCTCCCGCAAACATGGCTCCGCCCTCCGGTTTTGGATTTGTCTGCCGTCCAATGCCTGAAGCACTGCGCGCATTATATCACTTGCGCGGTTCACTGGAACCGGACGCTAGACAATGAACCGTTGGTGAGGCGAGAATAGGGCTATTCGACAGATTCGTCACGATTCGTAGGTGTCCTAGGCTGGATTTCAGATGAAAAAGGCTCGCGCGAACGATAAGGACAAACGATCCACTCGGGCGGGCCATCGCGCCAGCGCTCATTGGTTGCCTTGGGTGTGGACCACTCTCGGTGTCGCGTTCGTCGTCGGTGTGTTCGTGCTGGGGTTTTGGCCGGTCGAGGAATCGGCGGCCAAGAATCGGCCTCCGAAACTGAACCCGGCCACGGCTCCGGGGAAGGCGCCCGAGGGCATGGCTTGGATACCCGGCGGATGGTTTTGGATGGGCGATAGCGAGTTCCCAGACGCGCAACCGGAGCATTTGGTGTATGTTGATGGGTTCTGGATGGACACCTGTGAAGTCACCAACGCCGAGTTCGCGCGGTTCGTCGAGGCCACCGGATACCAGACAATTGCCGAACGGCCGCTCGATCCAAAAGAGTTTCCCACCGTGCCGCCGGAAGATTTGAAGCCCGGCTCGATCGTCTTTAATCCGCCGGCGGAAAGCGTGCCTCTCAACAATCCGCTCTCCTGGTGGTCCTATGTTCCAGGCGCGAGTTGGAAACATCCGACCGAGCCCGATAGCAATCTCGAGGACCGCGAAAAACATCCGGCGGTACATATCGCCTGGCATGACGCGGTGGCGTATGCCGAGTGGGCCGGTAAACGGCTGCCAACCGAGGCCGAGTGGGAGTTGGCCGCGCGCGGCGGGCTCGATCGCCAGCACTACTGCTGGGGCAATGAACTACGCGAACAAGGCAAATGGCGCTCGAACATTTGGCAGGGTCACTTTCCCAACGAGAACACGGCCGACGATGGTTTCCGCGGTACTGCGCCAGTTGGCTCATTTGCGGGCAATGGCTATGGTCTGTTCGACCTGAGTGGCAACGTCTGGGAGTGGTGCGCCGATTGGTATCGGCCCGACTACTACGAGCATAGCGCTCAAAAGAATCCGCAGGGCCCCGAGTCGAGCTTCGATCCGCAGGAGCCGAACATGCCGAAGCGCGTGCAACGTGGCGGTTCGTTCATGTGCAGCGACCAGTATTGCACGCGCTACGTTCCCGGCGCGCGTGGCAA
>JAYVCO010000066.1:0-4606 GCA_043749935.1 Planctomycetia bacterium | reverse complement strand
CGAGGAACTCGGATTTGCAGTCAATTTGATCGACCACGACTCCGTTTTTGGTTTCGTGGGTCGCGAATTGAATGGAGAGCGGGTTTTCCCAAACCAGATTGCGGTTCTCGGCATGCGCGCCGAGATGGCTCGTGTCGATGTGGCCGGTCCAGGTCATGCCCTCGGGTTGTTGCCGGCTGGACACGACCAGGCTGATTTGACCAGACGTGATCTCAGTGTCTTCGCGAATCTGCAATGAGTGGGGCAGCATAGCCGCCAACTTCGCCAGGTCGACGTTTCCTTTGAGCTCGTAGTTTTCATGAGCGAGTGCCGAGAGTCTGTCGGCGGCCGTGAAATCGCTCATTTTTGCGCTGCCGGAAAGCGATATCTTCCCGAGCTCGCAGTTGACCCCCAATTCTTCGAGTTGCACCAGTTCCCCGTGCTGCACGAGTCGGCAGGGCAGCTCGACCCGGTCCAGCTCGATCCGGTCCTTGCCGAGCCTGGCGGCCGAGAATTTCAAACCCGTGATCAGAGTTTCGCCACCGACGGCGGTTTCGCCCCCTTCGGCCAGCGCACCCCAGGCACCGCTGAATCGCGTGGTAACCTGACCGGCCAACTCGCACCGATCGACGTTGCGCCGCGCGAGCGGTTGAATCAATGCCAAGGGCATGGCGCTGGTTTGGCAATCCAGTTTGCCGCTGGGGGCCGTGGCGCCGCTTGGGGTCCGTCCCGCGGCTTGCAAATCGAGTTTGAAACTGCCCGGCTGAACCTCGCCGGACAACGCCCCCGAGGCAGCCAATTTGATTTCATCCTGAGCATTGGCCAACGCGCAGTCGAGCTTCACATTCTCGAGTCGGAACTGGCGGCCGGCGGTGCGATCGTCGATGAGGATCGTGCCCTCGGTAATGTCGAGCTGGGCGGAAACACCGGAATTGACGTGCTTCGCCAGCAACGGAGCAAACATCTGCTCGAGGTTGCTGGTCTTCTCCTCGCAGACGATATGTACAGTAGGGCGAGTGACGTGCAAGGGCCCGAGGTCGGCAAGGTCGAGCAGCATGGCGATCAGCGGCTTGTCGGAGGCGATCGATTCGATCTCGATCACGGCCTCACCCGACGTGTCAGACAGGACCAGGTTTTCGACGGCCGCGCTCGAAAACCAGCCAAGCGACATCGAACCGACGCTGACCGTGCCGTCCAACTGCAATGTGGATTGCAATACCCAACCGCCGAGCGGCGTGTTGGCGATGATCGTGGGCGCCAATGAAATGCTGACAGCCAGCATGCCCAGCATGAGCCAGCAGCCCAGTCGGAAGCCGCGCGACTTTCGCGGGCGGTTGGCAGCGTCCTCGACGGGAATATTTTTCTTCGAGCGGGGTACGTTGGCCGTGGCCATGATACGAATCTCGGCAAATGTGAATTAAAGGCTAGTGGCGGGGTGGCCCAGACGACGCTCCGTCGTCTGGGTTGCGCAGCACCAAGAGGTTCTGCGACTCCAATGGAGCTTCCTTTCGATTGGTTCGCCTCTTTTTCCTACGGAATCCAGACAACAAGTTGTCTGGGCCAACCGGGAAAACATCGCGAGCAACTGCCTGACCCGGGGGTTGGACAGCGTAACTTCGAGGTCTCGAATCCCCAAGGTGTCCTGGCGCAACATGACCTGCCCGATACAGGGCATGTCACTTCCATTTGATCGGCAAAAAGACTACCGCTAGCTGTAGTGTCGACGTGCGGAGTTTTACCGGATAGTATGAAAGCCGCGCCGCCGGTGAACTGGGCAGACGCGCAATTCACCAGCGCGAGATCGCAGAGTAGCTGCTAGCAATCCCAACGCTAGCGAGGTCAATTGCCGCGAACTTCACTCCCTGGGTCAAACTGCCATGTCTGCCATTCCAGAGATCTTCCGTCTGTGCCAAACCTTCGAGGCCCCACGTGTGGCCGATGTTGCCAGCGAAGTGCGCCGACAACTGGATGGCCTGCAATTGCAAAACCGGATCAAGCCGGGCCAAAGCGTGGCGATCACCGTCGGCAGCCGCGGGATCGCCAACATCCACGTGATCGCCAAGGCTATTGTCGACGCGATCAAGGGCTTGCGGGCCGAGCCGTTCATCGTTCCGGCCATGGGCAGCCACGGCGGCGGCACGGCCGAGGGGCAACGTAAGGTAATCGAGTCGTACGGAGTCACCGAGGCGTTCTGTGGTTGCCCGATTCGTGCCAGCATGGAAACGGTCGTGGTTTGCCAGACCGCGGAAGGCTTCGACGTGCATTTCGATCGCCACGCCTTCGGCGCCGACCATGTCGTGGTTTGTAACCGTATCAAGCCTCACACGGGATTCGTCGGCGACATCGAGAGCGGACTGATGAAGATGATGCTCATCGGCCTGGGCAAGCACGAAGGCGCCAAGATCTATCACCGCGCGATCCAAGACCATAGCTTTGGGCAGATCGTGCGTAGCGTGGCCGGCCGAGTGTTCGAATCGTGCCATATCGTGGCGGGCCTGGCCATCGTGGAAAACGGCTACGACGAAACGGCCTACATCGTCGGAGTCGCGCCGCAAGAGTTCGAATCGCGCGAGAAGGAGCTGCTGGTGCGGGCCAAGCAACTGCTGCCGCGACTGCCTTTCCAGCAGGTCGATTTGCTCGTGATCGACGAGATCGGAAAAAACATCAGCGGCACGGGCATGGACACCAACGTGATCGGCCGCAAGTTTCATTGCCACAAGTCGGCCCGCGACGAGTTTCCGAAAGTGAAAAACATCTTGATACGCGGTTTGGCCGAAGCCACGCACGGAAACGCGACGGGCATCGGCCTAGCCGAATTCTGCACCACGCGCGCCGTGGCGCAGGCCGATATCGGGGCCACGCGCATCAATTGCCTGACCGGTGGGCACGGTCCGGCCGCCATGATGCCGCTGGATTATCCGACTGACCGGGCGATGTTGGAAGCGGCGCTGCCGACGATCGGCATGGTTCAGCCCCAGGATGCGCGGTTGCTCTGGATTCACAACACTCTGGAACTTCGCGAAGTAGAGTGCTCGACCGCGTTTCTGGACGAAGCGCGCCAGCGATCGGATTTGAAAATTCTCACCGAGCCACGGCCCATGCCGCTGGACTCCGCCGGCAATTTGCCGCCGCGCGGCGTCTTGGAGCCACAGCGGGCGGTCGCTAGAGCTTGAAGTTGAACGTGCGAATCAAATAGCGCCATACCCGGCGTCCAATGGGCTGCCAGGTGGCGTGAATTTTGGCCGTGCCGCGTAGTCCTTGCACGAGCCGTCCCTCGGGATCATCCAATGGAACTCGTGCCTGGTAGGTCGTGTTCATCGGCCTTTCCATGCCGGATGCGTCGGACTTGCTCATCAGCTCACCGCCAGACTTCGTCGAAAGTTGGCGGGGCGTGACTTTCTGTTCCGGGCCAATCTCGGCGATCTGGCCGTAATACGTGCGATACGGATACTCATCGAGCTTGATCGCCACGCTCTGATCGGGAAAAACGAATTCGATGTCGTCCTGATCGATGAACAGATTGGCTTCCATCTTGCTCGGGTCGCCGATTTGGCAATACAGGACCACGCCGTTCAAAAAGGCGCCCAGGTTTTTCTTTTCCAGCGGGTTGCCGGACCATTTCGACAAGTCGCCAGGTTTCTCGGGCCGAGAAGGAGTTTCCGGCGCGGGCAACACGGTGCCGTCCGATGTCGCCACGAGCTCCAGACGGCGCTGATCGTCTTTCTTCTGTGCGAGTTGTTCCTGGGTCGAAGCCAAAGACTCTTGCACTTCTGGCAGGTTTCTGGCGGCTTCCTCGTCTTTGTGCACGAAGATCGCGCGGTGCATGACAGCCAAGCGGGCTTCGTCTTGCGCGACGCGCGCCTCGAGATCGCTGATCTCCATTTCCAAATCGCTGTTGCTCACTCGGCCCAGCAGGTCGCCTGTTTTCACCTGCTGGCCGGCCTTGACGTTGATCAGCTCCAACCGACCGGGCACTTCCACGTAAATTGGCGTGGCGTCGCGGGGCTTGAGCTCCAGCGTGCACACGACCCGATAGGGCAGTGGACAAAAGATGATGAACATTGCCGCGGTGAAGAGAAGAGACAACGTGATATTCACGTTCTTGCGTTTCACTTTGTCGAGCCTTCCGGGAATGTAGAAGAATTTGCCTAATTTATAGAGTGGTGCGGCCACGAGGCTAACGATCGAGACCAAAGCCAAGGTCTGGCTGATGACTTTCAAGCCGTACGGCTCGAAGATTCGGTAGAGGAACCAGATGATTCCAAACAGAATCACCCAGCGATAGATGGCAGCGGCGACGGTGAACAAGGCGAAAAACAATTGATTTCGCTGAGGCAGAAACGGATCCTCCGGTTCTTCCAGTCCCAGGCACCAGGCGCCCATCTTGCGAGTCAAAATCGTGCTGGCTTTCTGGCGCAGGTTGGGAATCTCCATGAGATCGGCCAGGATGTAATAGCCGTCATAGCGCAACAGCGGATTGGCATTGAAGAGGATCGTGCTCACGGAGCAAACGAACATCGTGCTCAGACAAATCGCGTGCAACATGCCCGGCTCGCTGAACCACCACAGAAAAGTGCAGATCGAGGCCATCACGATTTCGATGTACATGCCGGCGGCGCCGATCCAG
>JAYVCO010000065.1:0-3756 GCA_043749935.1 Planctomycetia bacterium | reverse complement strand
CGGCGCAACCGGCCATGCATCTCCATTCCATTCTGGCATTCAATTCTCCCGCAGAAAAGCCGCTGCTATCATGCCCCATGACAGCTTGAAAGGGTTGGACGCATGGACCAATCCACGCTCAGCAGCCGCCCGGATTATAGGCCGTTGGCCCGCAGGTACAATTACCATTCGCCCACCTCTCTCGTAATTGACTGAACTTGGACCTGGTCGCCCGCACTTATTTACGCCGCCTGTTCACGGCGAAGATGACCAGTTCCACGAATGCCAGAACAGCCATCGAGGAGAGCATGAAGATCAGCGGGACCAACGCGAAAACCGCGAATGCCGGAAAAGTCACGGCAAGGCCCGACATAATTGCCGCCAGCGTCGTCACGATGAACAACGTCCGCAGCCGAAATTGGAATCCGGGTCTAAGTTGATCGCCATCGCTCATCATTGCGTCATGTTGCGCCTTCGGCAGGCGGTCGTCGAGTGGAATCTGAACATCGGGAAACCGTCGGCGCTGAATTGTCAAAGGATTTCACATCTCCATTCACAGCATACTTCGCTGGACGCTTTGTGGCATCTCGGACTACAATGGACGATACGCATCCGATGGATGCTTATCAAAGGCAGTGCAGGAGATCGATCAAGCATGGGATCTTGGGCACCTTCGATCGTTTCAGGACAGATCGTTTCGGGTTTGGCAGCCGCGGTGCTTGCGGTCGGGCTGCCGGTGGCTGGCGCTTCCGACGCTCGCTCCTCTTCTGACCAGACCGCAAGGTTGGTCCGCCAATTGGGATCCGAGTCGTTCATCCAGCGCCAGCAGGCGACCCGCGAACTGACCGCCCTGGGCATCGCCAGTCGCGAAGCGCTGTTGGAAGCCAGCAACGATCCCGACGCCGAGGTCCGCTCGCGTGCTCGGGCAGTATTGGCCGCGGTCTCGGAATCAGACTTCCGCAATCGCCTTGCGGCTTTCTCCGCCGATTATGACGGTTCTCAAAAGCAAACGCTCCCCGGGTGGGAACAGTTCGCGGCCGCGTTCGGCACCAACCATGCAGCCCGCAAGTTGTTCATCGAAATGCAGCGGGCCGAACCCGAATTGCTTGAAGCCTATTCGCAAAACCCCAAGACGGCCAGCGAAGCGCTCGATTCGCGTTGCCGGGCGCTGCTCGAAAGCTTGATGCGCACGCACACCAGCGAAACCATGTTGTCGCTGGGCACCATGGCCAGCCTGCTGTTGGTCGGTTCGGCCGACGGCGTCACCGTCGACGAACAGTTAGGAATGCAGTTTTTCCCCTGGCTGCTTAACCAGCCGGTTTTTCGGAAGAACACTGGCAGCAGTAGCTCGGCTGGAATGCTGAAGAAACTGTTCGGCATGTGGATGATCAAAGACTGCATTCCGGCTGCGACTGGCCAGAATTTGGCTTACGCTTCTTTCTTCGACATGAAGACCGAAGCTTTGACCCTGGCGTCCAAGGTCCTTTCGAGCGAGGGAAGCCAAATGAATAGCCGGCAATACGCGCTGCTGGCGATCGGCCGATTCGGAGGCCCGGAGCACCTGCCCCTCGCCGAAAAGACGCTCACGGACGCCACCACTTGCGGTAATGTTCAGGCTGCCAATCCTCCGCGCCAGGTCGATCTTCAGGTCCGCGACGTCGGGCTATCGGTGGCGATTCGACTGACGGGTCAAAACGCCCGCGACTATGGCCCCACCGTGCAGCGCAATCCCCAATCCCTTTTTCAGGTGCCAGCAATCGTATTTTCCGATGCGGTGCAGCGTGAAAAAGCCTTCAAACGCTGGGACCAGTGGCGCGCCGAACACCCGATGCCCTAAGCGGTTCGCGTTGCTAGTGCCCGGCTCCACCGGGTTGCTAGCCGAGATCGCCATGTCACGGGGCCGCTCACCACGGACGAACCTCTCTTGACCACGGCCGCGATTTCTCCGAATATCCCGGCCGCTTGATCCCCGCCCTCGGAACTCCGCTTGAATCGAAACGATTCCTCCCGCTGCTGACTCGTGGCGGCAATGCCTCTTTGACTTCGCGAAGGAAGCTGGTCATGACCCCGCATGTTTTCCTCCATCGAGCCATCCCGGTCCTTGTTTGTCTGGCCTGCGGCTTCGGTTGCAACTCGCCATATCGTTCCGACCAGGGCGCATTGCTGGGCGGGCTCGGCGGGGCAGGTGTCGGCGCGATTGTGGGCAATGCCGTGGGAAATACGGGTGCCGGAGCGGCGATTGGCGCCGGCGTTGGCGCTTTGAGCGGTGCGGCAGTCGGTGGCAGTCTCGACGATATCGAAGCCCGAAATCGGGCCGAAATCGAAGCTCGGCTCGGCCATCCGGCCCCCGCCGGCGCGGTCTCGATCGACGATGTGGTCAAGATGACACGTGCGGGCGTACAAGAAGAAGTCATCCTCACCCACGTCCAGAACCACGGTGCCGCCGCGCCACTGCGCGCGAACGATCTGATCGTGTTGCAACAGCAGGGCGTCAGCCCTCGCGTGGTGCAGGCCATGCAAGCGCCGCCTCTGGCCGCGTACGCGCCCGGTCCTCAGCCGGTCGTCATGCCCGGCCCCTACTATCCGCCGCCATATTATTATGGCCCGCCACCGCCATACGGGTATTATTACGGCCGTTACCGCCGGCCCGGTTGGGGCGTCGCGGTTGGCTTTTGAGTCGAACGAACAGCGTCGATCTCTCCGCTCGCGATTGTTCTC
The DNA here is from genome assembly GCA_043749935.1 of Planctomycetia bacterium. Classification (GTDB taxonomy): domain Bacteria; phylum Planctomycetota; class Planctomycetia; order Pirellulales; family PALSA-1355; genus PALSA-1355. The sequence goes on along the minus strand of JAYVCO010000065.1, from coordinate 1,059 downwards.
CGGCAGCCAGCCAGCTAGCATGGACGTCTGAGTCCTCCCCCTAGTTGACAGCCTATCTGGATTGAGATCCCCGCCCATGTCCTGCCTGCGCCCGTCGCTTTTCTTTGGGGCCTTTCTCTTCCCGCTTTTTGCCGCAACCGCGATTGCCGAAGATCTCGGCATTCAGGTGCCGCCGGGCTTTGAAGTTTCGCTGTACGCCGACGACAGCCTGGTCCACGACATCTATTCGATGACCGTTGATGCCAAAGGGCGCGTGGTCGTCGCTGGTGCCGGCTATGTCAAGATCCTGCACGACGCTGATGGCGACGGCCGGGCCGAATCGGCCACGCTCTTTTCCGACGTCCCGGCCAGCGGGGCGCACGGCATGGTGTTCGACGGCAACGACCTGGTTTGTACCGGTGACAACTCGGTCATGCGGCTGTGCGACACGGACGGCGATGGTGTGGCCGATGGAAAACCAGAAGTTTGGACCACGCTCAAACATTCCGAGCACGGAGCCAATGGCCTGGTCCGCGGACCGGACGGCTGCTATTACCTGATCTGTGGCAATGACGCTGGTGTTTCGGCGCAACAAATCACGTCGGCCAATTCACCGGTCAAGCGGCCCCGCTCGGGCGCCGTGGTGCGGTTTTCTCCCGATGGCAAACCCCTCGACGTGTTCGCGCATGGCTTTCGCAATCCCTATGATCTCGACTTCGATGCGGCTGGCCATCTGTTGACGGTCGACTCGGACGGCGAGCGCGACCACCACTTGCCATGGTACGCGCCGACGCGGCTTTTCGACATTGCCCAGGGCATGGAGCATGGCTGGCTGCTGATGGGCTGGGCTCGGGGCTGGAATCGGCCGCCATCCTTCTTTGATGGAGTCGAGCGACTGGTGGAAATCGGCCGAGGCTCTCCCACGGGCGTGGTCGCCTACCGCCATCATGCGTTTCCCGCCCACTATCAAGGCGGCGTGTTTTCGGCGTGCTGGACGTTGGGTAAAGTTTATTACTTCCCCTTGTCGTCGGCCGGCGCGACCCTGAGCAGCAAGCTGGAAGTCTTCATGCAGACCACCGG
>JAYVCO010000064.1:0-5406 GCA_043749935.1 Planctomycetia bacterium | reverse complement strand
TGTACCACTACCGACCAGCGGCGTTTGGGGGCGGGGGTCATCGTGAGCCTAGGAAGTGCGCCAGTACACCATGACCTTGTACGCGACAAAAAAAGCAACCAGAACAAGGATTGCTTGAACAAACGCCATCGGATCGCCGTTGGCGATTCCGCGACCGATTTGACCACCGATCCTAGATAGGCCAGCTCCCATTACTGAATTCTAGCAGAGCCGAGCGAATGCAGTCTACCAACCAGGGCCAACATTGCCCGGCGGATTGGCAGCGAAAAGTGTAGTGTTGTCGGTCGTCAAATTTTCGATTATCCCCGACAACTATAACGCCGGTGCACCTACCCGCGCGGAGTCGGGGCGGGTGGGAAGGACCCGGCGGAATTTTTGCTGACTTCGAGTTCAGGCCTCACGAGGCGATTGTGGGCGTGACGGCGGCTACAATGAAGCCGTGCCAGAGTCGCGGCTTAACAAGCGGTGTGCTGATCGCTGACTCAGCCACGCGGCGGTTCGGCGGGGACCTATTAAACTGAATCGTGGGAGATGCTCATGTTTGCGGTGTTGTCGATCGAAATCCAAGTGTATGTGTTTGGCCTAGCGCTCGGTCTTTCGGTCCCGCTTCTGTTGTTTTGGCTTTTGCATCGGCCGCTACGTGAGTTCTTGAAAGAGATTTTCCATTCAGCTGAGATCGAACAGTTTTGGTTGCGCGTTGTGTTAATTGGGTTTTTAGCCTCAGCGCTCTCGGTGGCCGTTGTATTTCAACCGGCCGTGGCCAGTAAGACCGATGAAGTAGCGCTATTCTTCAACGTGGCCGAGAAGTTCAAGCAGATGTTAGACTCCTTGATTTTTGCGATGCTCGCGATATTTCTGCCGTTGCTTGCCGCATACACGATCTTACATTTTCAGCGACGTGGAATAGGGCCGGCGTCGCGGTCAGAGGAACAGGTCTAATGCCCGAGATTCTGATGTTTTATTTCGGTGGGCTCCTCGCCAGTGCGGTGGTCGCAGTCGTCTTCTATTTTTCAATTGGCGGCTCGATCACGAGACTCGTGCAAAGCGTCTACGGGCGGCGGACCGGCGCAGTTTGGGGCCGCTCGGCTCGAATATTTCTGGTCGTGACCATCCTGATCGGCGGCCTTTCGACTCAGTGGTACGGCTGCGACGGCTATAGCGACTACAAATCAATTGCCACGGACCGTCGCTTGATGTTCCAAAAGACGACCGATCAGGTCAGTGTCTCGATTGTTTACGGAAAAACGTTCATCCTCGCGGCCGCTGGTATAGCCGCGATCACCGTGGCACTACTCGCCCGTCGTACAGAGCCCTAAGTGGGCTTAAACTGTCAATTCAGCTCGCCACGAAGGAGATCTCTCTATGCCTGATGCACTGGCTACTGTTCGGTACGAGGCGGATATCGCCGTGCTGACGATCGACGATGGGAAGGTGAACGTGTTTTCGCTTGCGATGGCCAGGCGGCTCCAACAGTGCTTTGAGGAGATTGGTCCGGACGTTGGCGCCGTCGTGGTCACGGGCAGGCCGGGCATTTTCTCCGCTGGCTTTGATCTGAAGACGATTCGCTCGGGCGATTCGGCCGCCACGGAAACGATGGTGGCCACGACCGTGAGAATGGCCATGGACGTGTTGAATTTTCCGCGGCCGGTCGTCGGGGCGGCGACGGGCCACTGCGTGGCGATGGGCGCGCTGTTTTTGATGACCATGGACTATCGCTTGGGTGCCCGGGGCAATTTCAAAGTGGGGCTGAACGAGGTCCGAGACGGTCTGAGGCTGCCGATCTTTGCCGTCGAGCTGGCCCGCTACCGGCTGCCAACGGCCAGCCTGATTCCGAGCGCCCTGCACTCGGTTCTCCATGACGCGGAGGGTGCGGTCAAAGCCGGATTTTTGGACGAAGCGGTCGACGGCGATGCGCTTTTGGAGACCGCACTGGCCCGGGCCAGACATTTGGCAACGTTGCCTAATCCGGCCTATCGGCAGAGCAAATCGAATCTGGTGGCCCCGGTTCGCGAGCGCATCTTGAGCACGCTCGATGCGGACCTTGGCGCGTCGTAGGTTGCTATTTCGACGCCGCCACTTCGATCACGGCGTACCACTGGAATCGCACGAAGTCGTGCAACGAGCGTTCGAGAATGCGCTCGTCATTTCCATGAGCGCCCCGGCCCGCCGCCAGTTCTCCCCGTTCCGAGAGAGGCCCAATGCCGTACGCTTGCACACCTGCGGCCCGCAACGGGTTCATGTCGGTGGCGCCGGTGAGCAAATAGGGCACGGCGACCGCCTCGGGATAGATGCGTTTCTGGACGGTCTCTAGTGCGCGAAACATTTCCGTGTTGAGCCGAGAGGCCGGAGCGGGAAGCCGCGCACTGCCTTGCTTGACGATCTCGACGTTGGGGTCGTCGATCACCTCGCGCAATCGAGCGACAAACTTTTCGTCGTCCTCGTCCGGTAGCGCGCGGATATCCAAAGTGGCTTCGGCCTCGGACGGAATGACGTTCGCGCGGAATCCCCCTTTGATGATGGTCGGCGAGATCGACGTGCGAATCATCGAGTTGTGGGCCAGGTCGTGCTCGGCAAAGTATTTTTCGATGCCGGGCCGCTTTTGCGGATCGAACAAGCCCTGGTAGCGGGCGGCCTCGTCCGGCGGGCTGATGGCCGCCAGCCGCTCGAAATAAGTCGCCGTCGTATCGTTCAATCGCATCGGGGACGACCAGGCCCCGACCCTGGCCACCGCGCCGGCCAACCGGACCACGGCATTGTCTGGCCTGGGGACCGAGCCATGCCCGCTGATGCCGTGAGCCACCAGGCGGACGCCGCGTCCGACTTTTTCCGTGGTTGCCAGGTGGACAATGTGCGGTTTGCCATTCTTCAATGAACCTCCTCCCCCCTCGGCCAAGGCGAACTCGCAGTCGATTTCGTCCCAGTGTTTGTCAATGACGTGTTTGATGCCGGCGTCGGCAAAGCCTTCTTCGCCCGACTCGGCCAGAAAAATCACATCGCGATCCAGCTTCACGTCACTTCGCTTCAGCAGCAGCATCAACATCAAACAGGCGACGAGATTATCCTTGTCATCCACGGCTCCTCGGCCATAGATGTAACCCTCTTTGTGGACGGCGGCAAAGGGATCGACCGTCCATTTGTCGCGCTGCACGCCCACGACATCGGTGTGGCCCATGACGAGGATCGGACGCTTGGATCCGTTGCCGCGAATGCGCGCGACAAGATTGGCTCGCTGCGGCTCCAAGGCGAGCAGCTTGGTCGCGATGCCTTCGCCCTCGAGAACCTTCTTGAGATACTCGGCCGCAACGGTTTCGTTACCCGGTGGATTGGACGTATCGATTCGCAACAGCGCGTCGAAATGTTTGGTGGTCTCGGCTGCTGCCTGATCCCAGTTGATTGCGTAGCGATCTTCGGCACCGGCGATGGGCGCGAGCAATAGTGTGGCCAACCATAGAAAGCTCGAACAGCGAACTCGGGTCGAGTTGACCGACTTCGCTGCTGCCGGATCCAAAAGGAACTTGTGCAAGAAACCGCTCATGGATAGGCCTCGCGATTGTTTTGGTTGACAATTGAACTGATGTGACTTGATGCCCGAAACCGGATGCGGCCCGAATTCTAGCATTCGGGCATGGCCGAGAAAACGAGACATGTCCCCCCCTAAACCAACTGTTGCAACTCGGCCGCTTCCTGACGAAGGCGATCGGGGCCTCCTAGCAATTGACGATTCGCGCCGATGCGCTTGAACCAGAGGTGTAAACCTAGTTCATCCGTGAAGCCGACACCGCCGTGCACTTCGGTGGCGGTCCGAGCCACGAACGTTCCTACTTCGGAAAGATGGGCCTTCGTGTGACAGGCCGCCAGCCGTGCTTCGTCGGGCAGGGCGTCGAAAGCATGTGCGGCATACCACAGCATGGCTCGACACGGCTCCAACTCGGCCGCCATCTCGGCGCATAGATGCTTGACGGCTTGAAAAGACCCGATCGCACGGCCGAACTGCACTCGCTCCTTTGAATAGGCAACGGCCCGGGTGAGCATCTGCCCGGCAGCGCCCAGAGTATCCGCCGCGAGCAGGATGCGTCCGGCATCCATGACGCGTGCGCACACGTTTGGGTCGCTGCTACCCGGCAGAAGATCGGCGGCGACATTATCGAGAACCAACTCGCCCACGATGCGCGTTCCGTCAATGGTGGTGAGCGCCTGCCGCTTGAGCCCGGCTGCGTTCGCCTCGACCAGATACAATGCGTGATTCTCATCCGCGACGAGAAACACGTCGGCGGCGAAGTCTAGCACGAACAGTGCTTTGCCACTGAGCGTGCCGGCGTTTGCTCGAACATGAGCTGCGTCCCGTGAATTTGCTGTTTTGTCGACCGCCGCACCAGCCACGATTTGGCCGGCAGCCAGAGCCGTCAGCCAATGCGACCGCTGAGCATCGGAACCGGCTGCGGCAATCGCCAGCGGAACCATTGCCACACTGGCAACGAAAGGCGCTGGAGTAACGTGCGCACCAAGAACCTCGGCCACGAGCGCCGCGTCGAGTAGGCTAAGGCCAATTCCGCCATGCCGCTCGTCAATGAGCATCCCGGGAATGCCCATGTCGCTCAGGCCGGCCCAAACGTCGTCGGCGCGGTGTTCATGTTCATTCACAAAGCGCTTCACGCGTTCCAACGGAGCATGTCGATCAAGAAAACGGCCAACGCTTTCCTGCAATAACATTTGCTCGGCCGAGAGTCCAAATTCCATGTTTCGTCTCTCGTCAGGTCTTGGCTTTGGGCTCGCGCGGCATGCCCAGGCCGCGTTCGCTGATGATGTTTTTTTGAATCTGCGCCGTGCCACCGCCGATGATCAGGCCCAAGTAAAGCATATACATCGTCTGCCAAGAGCCGTCGTCGCGGAGATAGGGGCTATCTCCATAGAGAATCCCAAGTTCGCCCAAAGCATCGATCGCGAGACCCTCAAGTTCGTGGCGGAGCTCGGTTCCTTGGAGTTTTACGATCATGGCGGCCAGCGATGCGTTTTTTTGGTTGAGTTTCGCGCTCAGTAACCGTAGATCGTTCGAGCGCATCGCCATGACCCGGCCTTGAATGCGCATCAGCCGATCGCGCAATACCGGGTTGTCCATCAACCGTCGACCATCCGCGGACTCGTTCCGCATCAATTCAATCAGCGCGTTGAGCCGCATCAGCGTTGCGTTCGGATCGCCAAGGTCATCCCGTTCGTGGAGCAACACGTTGTTGGCCACTTGCCACCCTTGGCCGCGTTGGCCCACGATCTGATCGGCGGGCAAGCGCACGTCGGTGAAGAAGACCTCGTTGAAATCAGAGTCTCCGGTCATCGTCTTAAGCGGCCGCACCTGAATGCCCGGCGTTGCCATGGAAAACAGCAGAAAACTAAGGCCTTGATGTTTGGGGG
>JAYVCO010000063.1:0-5949 GCA_043749935.1 Planctomycetia bacterium | reverse complement strand
GGGACTGCCGGCCGCGAAGCGGGGTCATGACGGGCCGGAACTGTACGAGTCGGCATCTCTCTTGAAGTTTCTGCTTGCCGATTGACCCGCAAGAACTTTGCGCGCGGTCCGACTGGCGGACGTTCTACTGCTCAGAAACGCAGACTCACCCGTAAAGTCGCGCTCCGGCCGCGCGGAAAAGGTAGGTTTATGGCCCGTTAACCGGTGGCCGCGGCTTGCCCCTGCTCGCTACGATCGTGATCGGGCGATTCCGCATTCAGGTGACGGACTGTTCTTGCGGTCCACGCCTCAGAATTTTCCACACGATCTGCCCCTCCGCGCCTTCGACGAGGCTGCCGACGCCGTTGGGGCGCAGGAAGGCGACTTGTTTTTGCTCGAGTCCGAACAGGTGCAGCAGCGTCGCGTGATAGTCGTGGTGGCTCACCGTGTCAGTGACTGCCTTGTGACCGAGCTCGTCGGTTTCGCCGTGGACTTTTCCGCCCTCCACGCCACCCCCAGCCAGCCACATACTAAACCCGTACGTGTTGTGATCGCGGCCGATGCTTTTTTCGTTTTCAATGACGGGCAACCGTCCCATTTCGCCGCCCCAGTGGACGAGCGTGGTATCCAATAGGCCAATCCGCTTCAAATCTTCAACCAGGGCAGCGGCGGGTTGGTCGGTACGGCGGCAGACTGCCGGTAGCAGCTTCTGGATGTTGCCGTGATGGTCCCACGTTTGATCGGCGGTGTGGATCTGTACGAACCGCACGCCACGCTCGACCAGCCGCCGCGCGATCAGGCACCGAGTGCCGTAGTCGCGCGTTTCGGCCTCATTGATGCCGTACAGCTTGTGCGTCGCCGGGCTTTCGGCCGAAATGTCCAATGCCTCTTTGGCGGCCACTTGCATGCGCGCCGCCAGCTCATAGCTTTGAATCCGCGCCGCCAGGTCTTGTTCTCGCGGATGCCGTTCCAAATGGTCGCGGTTGAGCTGTTCGAGATAGCTCAGAAAACGCCCTTGCGCTGCACCGCGTAGCTGCGGCGGAGGGTCAAGATTCAGGAATCGCGGCTCCTGCGGGCGAACGACCGTACCTTGGTATATCGACGGTAGCCAGCCGTTTTGCCAGTTGTCCACGCCCGACACGGGCAACCCAGCCGGGTCGCTCAAGACCACGAAGGCGGGCAAGTTCTGACATTCGGATCCCAGCGCATAAGTCAACCAGGAACCAAGCGCAGGGCGTCCAGCGGCGATCTGTCCCGTGTTGAGCGCGGAGATCGACTGCACGTGATTATTGACGTCCGTGTGCATCGAGCGAATGAGGCAGATATCGTCGGCCACACGGCCCAAGTTGGGCAGCAATTCGCTGAGCTCCATACCGCATTGGCCATGCTTCGTGAATTTCCAGGGACTGGCAAACAGCTTGGTGCTGGCTTCAGCGACGTTGTCATACTTGATGTCGCCCGTGAAGTTTTGCAGGTGTCGTTTGTCCAACTCGGGTTTGGGGTCGCAAAGATCGATATGGCTCGGCCCGCCCTGCATGAACAGCGAGATCATGGCCGTGGCTTGCGGCGCAAGAGCAGGCGGGCGCGGCTTGAGGTCGAACGTGGGACGTTCCAAAAGCGGTTTGGGCGGCGCAGCGTTCAATGCGTCCTGTCCCAGCAGCCAGGAAAATGCCAGGCCGCCGATCCCAAAGGCTTGCTGTTTTACGAAATGGCGGCGTGTGAAATGCGACATGCTTCCACCTTAGTCCACGTACAGGAATTCGTTGGAGATCATCAGAGCCTGACAAAGTTGCGCCAGGGCGACGCGTGCGGGCGGCACAGGTGTCTTCTTCGGGTCCGCCGGAGCCGATGCCGCTGCCTGGCTCGCCAAAGTGGCCTGCTCGGTCAGAAATGTTACACCGGAACGTGTGTCTGTCTCGGAAGGCGTGCGGGAAAACGCCAGTAGCCAGGCGCGCTGGAACTGGGCCGTCGGATCGGCGCCTGCCTCGTGCTCGACCCGCGCCGCCATCGCTTCGCTTTGCTCAACGACGAAAGCGCTATTCATCATCAACAGCGACTGCGGGGCCACGGTCGACGACGTGCGTTGTTCGCAATTGGGCTTCATCAACGGTGCGTCGAACGGCTCCAGCATTCCCAGCGGACGCGAGCGGCGCACCTGCACGTAGATCGTGCGGCGGAATTCCTCTTCGCCCAGCGGAACGATCTTGCCCGACGGCCGCCCGGCCGAATCACGCGTGTCGACGCCAACCACGATCTGACCGACGTCATCCGGCGTAACGGGCACCGAGGGGCCATACATCTTGCTCGACAGCCGGCCGCTAATCGCTAGCAGCCAGTCACGAATTCCTTCGGCTTCCAGCCGTCGCACGCTCATACGGCCCAGCAAGCGGTTGTCGGGGTCGATCGAGTCGAGCGGCTCGCGCCGCTCGGATGACTGCCGGTAAGCCGCCGAGGTGACGATTGCCCGCACGAGTGGTTTCAGTCTCCAGCCGCCTTGCATGAATTCATCGGCCAGCCAGTCGAGTAACTCGGGGTGCGAGGGCCGCTCACCCAAGGCGCCAAAGTCGCCCGGAGTCGCCACCAACCCCCGGCCGAACAAGTGCAGCCAAAACCGGTTTACCAAGACGCGGGCCACCAGCGGATGCCGTCCGTTGGTCAGGTAGCGGGCATAAGCCAACCGCCGACCGCTCGTGGGTCGCGCGGGGTCCGCTGCAATGGCGAATCCGCTTGAATTCAAAACGGCCAATTCGCCGGGCGCAACTTCCTGCCGGGGCTGATTGAAATCGCCCCGTGCGAACAGTTTAGTCGGCGGGATCTGACCAGGCACTTCGGTCAGACACAGTACGTTATCGTCGGCAGGCCGTTTCTTGCGAGTCGCTTCGGTGAGCTCGTCCCATTTTTTGTTGAACGCAGTCAACCGATCCTCGATATACAGATAGACAGATCCGCGGTTGACGTCCAAAAACGGATAATCCTTGATCAGTTGCTGCTGCTCAGCCGTGCGATCTTTGGCGGGCGCGGCCCGCGCCGCGCGGGCCTGAGGTTGAATCGCCTCAGGAAGCTTTGCCAATTCCCGCTCTAGCGTCTCATTGACGATCTGGTCCAACGCTTCATTACGGTGGTCGGTGACTCCTTTCAGCTCGGCTTCCGCCGCGCTGGCTTGCTGGCGACTCTCCTCGGACCAAAGCGACACCAAACGCGCCTCGGGCACGCGCCAATGCTGCCAGTCATAGGCCGGCTCGAACAGGGCCCGAATGCGGTGATAATCGGCATGCGAAATGGGATCGTAGCGATGGGCGTGGCATTGAGCACAACCAACGGTCAAACCCAGCACGGAGGTCGATACGATCTTGATCGTGTCGGCAACCACGTCATTGCGGGCCACGTTCTGATCGGCGGCACCGTCGCCCGTACCGTCGGGTCCCATCCGCAGCATTCCCGTGGCAATCAGCGCGTCGGCTTGCTGCGCAGTCAGGTTGGCAAACGGAGGCGTCAACAACTCGTCACCGGCCAATTGCTCAACCAGGAAACGATCCCAAGGCTTGTCGTCGTTGAAGGCTCGAATGACATAGTCGCGAAACTTGTAAGCCCATTTGCGCTCGGAATCCCGTTCGGTATATCCATTGCTGTCGGCATAGCCCACGACGTCGAGCCAGTGACGGGCCCACCGCTCGCCGTATGCGGGTAAAGCCATTAAGTCGTCGACAAGCCGGTCATAAGCATCGGGCGCCGAGTCGGCCAGAAATCGTTCCACGGCCAGAGGTGTCGGTGGCAAGCCGGTCAGATCATAACTCAGGCGACGAATCAAGGCCGGGCGGTCGGCCGGGCGACCAAAGCTCTGGCCATTCGCTTCCAAACGAGCTAGAAGAAATGAGTCGATCGGCGTCGGGGCCAGTTGCGAGTTTTGCAAATTGGGTAAGGCCGGACGGCGTATCGGCTGGAACGACCAATGTCCGCGTTCCTCGACGTTGAATGTGTCGCCGGGCGCTAGCACGGCCGGTTCGTCACGCAGTGTCTTGGCGCCCGAGTCGATCCACCGAACGAGGACGTCGATGTCAACGGCGCTCAGTTTCTTCGCGTCAGGGGGCATCTCGCCGGCTGCCACCCGTTGATACAGCAAGCTTTTGGAGTGGTCGCCCACCACGATGGCCGCGCCGGACTCGCCGCCATTGAGCAACAATCTCGCGGTGCGGGCATCGAGCGATCCCTTGAGCTCTTCGTCCTCGCCGTGGCAGCGCCAGCAATGGGCTTTGAGAATCGGGCGGACATGGACCTCGAAGTGGACGGCATCGCCCTCTTGTCCAGCCATCAGCACGGCTGGCAGAGACCAAAACAGCAGCAAAAGGAAGGCTCGCGGCATGGTCGATCGGTGGGAAGTATGCGGGCGGAAAGCGGGCCAATTCCAGCCGCCGCATTGTAGTTGCTGCCCAGCGGCCGTTCAACTGGGATCCCGTGCCGTCGCGAGATTTGGGTAGCGGAGCTCGAGCAAGAGGCTAGCGTCGCCTGCTCGATCAGAAGAGTACGCGCTTGGTGACGCACCAGGTTCAACGAATACGCGACAAAAATCTGGTGGAAGACCGCAAGTGCAGTTCAAAAGTGACTAGTTTGGGATGCTGCGCCAGCCAAACGTCGAAATCCGCATTGTTCATTGCTGGAACCTCCTTGCCGGGCTCGCTAAATCACAAAACTGTCCATTTTTGCGAGTGTCACGCAGACATGAGTAAATGACACTCAGCCGCCGTTTCCGCTTCGACGTTGGGGCTAACGGGCATGTCTCGCAAGACCGTGGCAGGGTGGTAGAACGAATCACGCACTTTCACGGAAGAAGTGCGTCGAGCCTTGTCATCGGATGACACGACAAACGGTAAGAGAATCGGCAGGGACGGCAGCGATAGGCCGCCCCACGCCGATCACCGCCAGCGGAATGCCATCAACCTGGAGCGCTCGCGGAACGCGGCTAGCAGGAAGCCTCCAACCATCAGCAGTATGCCTGCACTTGGTTCCGGAACAGGCGTGAAGGTGAAACGCGTGACCAGGGCGAATGAAGTCAGAGTGCCGGATGCGCCCCCGACATTTGAGTCGATATCGCTATAGTCGCGTGAGGAACCATCGCCATTGAGATTCTGTGCGTCAAATTGAGTCGTAGAGCCGCCGCCAAAATTCCTCACATCGAGCAGCAGATTTCCCGCGCTGGGATTATACAGGAACGGCGTGGTGAAGTTGATCACAATATCGAAGTCTTTCGGTCCGGCTGCTGGCCCTGTGAACGCGCTCGATAGCGAGAGCGGTCCCTGAGGAAACACGACAGTATCGTTCGCTCCCACATTCGACCCGAATGTCGCATTCATCGTGTCGGCCGCCGCGCTGGTCGTCGACATGTCGATTTGAATCGATGGCAATGTACTGCTAAACGCCGCGGCACCGAGAGCATTCGGCCGGAACGCAATCTGGGTAATCACCATCGGAGACGTAATAGAAGAAAACTCTGCAGCATTATAGACCTGCTGATAGCGCTGCGATGACAAGGCAAAGTCCGAGATACTGAAAGGGAATCCATTTGCACTATTTCCCTCCGAGGAAGCGTTTGCGTTAGGACTGACAACCTGCGCCGCCTGCGCCTGACTTGGCTGCATCGCCGACGCCCCCGCGATTGTGACGCTTGCCGCAAAAAAGACGGTGATTGCTTTACGCACCGATTGTCCACAGTAGTAAGTGAATTCTAACTGTCGCCAGGCCCGTGCGACTAAACCGATGAAACTCACTGGGGCGAAAACGAGAACGGAGATGTTTTTGTTTTTCAAGGGTGTACCTTTCGTGTGCGTGACTTAAAACGCCAATCCCAGGCGTGTTGCCAACAACCGGAAGAAATGGCAGCCGAGACTACGATCTGGAAACTGCCGGAAAGAAAGCTAGTTCAAACGCTAGAGGTGCGGTGATGTCGCAGCGTTTTCTCGAAGGGTGAAAAGAACT
>JAYVCO010000062.1:0-2701 GCA_043749935.1 Planctomycetia bacterium | reverse complement strand
GTTTTTGGCTTGCTAGGCGGCTACTTGACCGATCGGTTGGGACGCCGCCGCGTGTTGACTTGGAGCATTCTCCTATATGCCTTTTCCGCGTTTGCGGCCGGTTATTCGACTTCGATGGGGATGCTGCTGGTGCTGCGGAGCGCAAAATTCGTGGGCGTTTGCGTCGAGTTCGTGGCTGCCGTGGCCTGGCTGGCCGAGTTGTTTCCAGATCCCCGTCAACGTGAAAACGTGCTGGGCTACACCCAGGCCTTTTCTTCCCTTGGTGGCCTGCTGGTCAGCCTCGTCGCCAAGCTGTCCGAGATCTACGCCGTGCAGTTGCCTTCGATCGTGATGCCTGGTTGGCTCGGGGCGTTGGGAGAAATCCCCGATGGCAATGCTCCGTGGCGGTACATTCTGATGTCGGGGTTGATTCCTGCGATTCCGCTGATCGTGATCCGCCCGTTTTTGCCTGAGTCGCCGGTATGGGCCGAAAAGCGGGCCGCCGGCACGCTGCGCAGGCCGAGCATCCTGGAGCTGTTTGCTCCCGGACTCCGACGAACGACGATCGTAACGACGATTATCATGGCTTGCAGCTTTGGTGCTGCCTTTGGCGCCATTCAGCAGTTGAAGCAAATCGTGCCCGCGGTACCCGGCATGACTCCGCAGCTTGTCGGCAAGACTGCGGCAGACGTCGGCATGTGGCAAGAAATCGGCGGTCTCGTGGGCCGGTTCCTCTTGGCGGTCTTGGCAGTCCGCATCATCAGCCGTCGGAAACTGCTGCGAGTCTTTCAAATTCCGGGCCTGATCATTATTCCGCTGGCATTTGCGTTGACTCCCATGCACAGTCTGACGGCGTTAACAGTCGGGGCCTTTTTGGCTGGGTTGTTCACCGTCGCTCAATTCAGTTTTTGGGGCAACTACTTGCCGCGCGTCTATCCGGTTCACCTGCGCGGCACGGGCGAAGGGTTTGCGGCCAACATCGGCGGACGCATGATCGGCACCTCATTTGCCTGGGTCACCAACACGGTTGCCGTGCAGTCGTTCATTCCGGGAGGCTCTCCACCGATCAAAATGGCCTACACGGCCGCCGGCGTGGCGCTGTTTGTCTATGTGGTCGGCAGCATCGCCTGCTTCTGGCTGCCCGAGCCGGGCAAAGAGGATTTGCCGGAATAACGGCCTGCTACGACAGTCGCCCACGGGCGTCGATGGGCAACTCGTGAAGCTGGCCCTCCTCGTCGCGCCACCAAACCGAGTCCTGCAAGTTCACGCAAGGGCAGATGTGGTTGGGGATCACTGTCACGCGCTCGCCGACCTCCGGCACGCTCTGGCAGCCCCGGACGTCCACCTGGCCGTGCTCTTCGCTTAGCCGAGTGATTTTGGCCTCGGGATACTCGACGACGTATCCGTGGCCGCTATCGGGCGCAGGGCCGCACCGGTCACTGGTCAGCGTCTTGCTGCCCGCGTCGATCACGACCTGGCCGGGCACTGCCGTGCTGACGACGGTGCAGATGATGCGTGCAGCGCAATCGTCGAAGCTGCAATAGCCGCCTCGCACGGTGTTCATATCGTTGAAGATGTACGTGCCCGGCCGAATTTCGGTGTATTCGGAAACCAGGTGCGACTGATATGCGGTCGGGGTCGAGCCGCCCGAGACGATCCGAGCCTGCAAGCCATGGTTCGTCCATAGCTCGAGCGTTTCGATCAACTTGTCCGAGACCGCAAGCAGGGCCTGTTCCTGCTGGTCGGCAGGACTATTGATGTGCCCTGGGTAGCAAAACAGCCCGTCCAGCCGCAAGCCGGGCGTCGAATCGATCATTTGCGCCAGCTTGAGGGCTTCCGACGGGGTCTGCACTCCGGTTCGGCCCATGCCAACGTCGATATCGACCAGAATCCCGAGCGTCGCGCTGCCGCGGTTGGCCGCGTCACCCAGCAGCTTGGCGCCCTTTTTCGAATCGATGGCCACACGCACGGTCCCATGGGCCGCCAAATGGACCACCCGACGAGTGCGAGCCGGGTCGATGGCCGGATAGGCGAGCAGAATGTCATCGGCGGCCTCGGCCATGATTTCGGCCTCGCCCACCTTGGCGGCCGTCAGCCCCACGGCTCCTGCCGCCATCTGTAGGGCCGCCAACTGGCGTGATTTATGCGTCTTGGTATGGGGCCGGACATTCAAGTCGTGTGCGGCCGCGTAAGTCTCCAGGCGAATCATGTTGCGCGACACGGTGACCGCATCGATCACCATCGCGGGCGTGGCCAACTGATCGATCCGAGACGGGGTCGTTTGTTTGGCATGCATCATTTGGCTGTCGATTTGCCCCGCACTGCGTCGTACTCGAGAAGTTTGAAGTCTTCGACACGGGGGATATCGTGCAGTTGATCGGTCATTTTGTATAGAGTGATTAGCCCTTCATCGGTCAAGCGTTCGCCGGCACCCGGCTCAACATACGTGGCCGTCTTGCCGCCATAGCCCCCGGCCGCGGCGTCGCGTATGGTCGGGAAGTAGCCGTAGAAGCCGTTGGCGTAGCCTACCAAAAAACTATTGGTCACGGGCGAGCGAGTCTTGATGGCAGTCTGAAATTGCACGAAGATCTCTCCCGGCAAGCCGACCAGCGCCAGATCGCCATCGATCAACAGCGTCGTCAACGTGCATTGGAGCGTGTTGTTCTTGATGGTCTTCGACAAGTAGTTGTCGAACCGCGCGCCATAAGCCTTGCTCAGGATC
>JAYVCO010000061.1:0-4016 GCA_043749935.1 Planctomycetia bacterium | reverse complement strand
ATACCCGTCGACGTGCCCTTGGTGTTCGATCTGTACGATACCTGGAACGAGCGGTCGGTCGGAGGTTGCACGTATCACGTCTCGCACCCAGGTGGTCTCAGCTACGAGACCTTTCCGGTCAACGCCGTCGAAGCGGAATCGCGCCGAACGAATCGGTTCTTTCCGCGGGGTCATACGCCAGGGTCTTGCGCCGTGCCGCCGCCGGAAGTAAACGGCGAATTCCCGACAACACTCGATCTGCGCCGTGGCTGAGAGAAGATGCGAGCATAGTCCACTCGCGGCGGGTTCTGCCAAAAACACACGGTCGTACATACGTCATAGCCGTTGCCTGGGCTTCCCGTCGCATTTGAGCCGAGTATCTGGCCGACAAGATCACTTCCCTCGAATAAGGTCTGGCAATTAGAATCGACTCAGGCAGCAGTTGATGTCCTACAAACCGGAATGCGTTGTCCGCGTGCCCAGTTTCTTTCAAGAGGGCTTATGACCTCGGCTGAATCGACCATTCCATCACCGCATTTCTTGCCCGCGCATCATTTGCGAGATTACCGCGGTGTGGCCGGCCATTGGGATGAGGCAGTGCTTCCGGACGGCGCCGTGCGTCCTCACTGGCAGCGATTTGCGGATACTCTGGGCACGCAAACGCTGGCCGACGTGCAAGGGCGGCAGGATCTTTGTCGGCGGATTTTGCGAGAATCCGGTGTTACCTATACTCCGATCGATCGTGGGCTAAGCGAAGAGCGTCCGTGGCAGCTCGACTCTTGGCCCGTATTGATCTCACCTGACGAATGGCTGGCTTTGAGCACCGCGGTGAGTCAGCGTGCGAAGTTGTTGAACTTGCTGTTGGGCGACATTTACGGCCCGCGCCAGCTTCTGCGCACCGACGACCTTCCGCCCGAAATCGTGTTTGGCAGTCCGGCGTTCATTCGGGCGGCCCACGCCCTGGAGGCCCCCGGCGGAATCCACCTCCATCTATACGCGGTCGACGTTGCCCGCTCGCCCGACGGCCAGTGGTGGGTTGTGAGCGATCGCACCGACACGCCGGCTGGGGCGGGCTATGCACTGGAAAATCGCATCGTCTTGAATCGCGTCTATCCGGACCTGATTCGAGACCTGAAGGTCGAACGCCTGGCAAAGTTCTTCCAGCACCTCCGCGACGGATTGCTGTCGCGCGCCAAAGTCCAAGAGCGAGAGCCCCGGGTCGTAATCTACACTCCTGGCCCCTACCACTCCACCTATTTCGAACAGTCCTACTTGGCACGCTATCTGGGTTTCAATCTGGTCGAGGAGCGCGATCTGGCGGTCCGCGATCAGGAAGTGTTTCTCAAAACGCTCAGTGGTTTGCTGCCGGTCGATGTCATCTTGCGGCGTGTCGATAGTGACTTTTGCGATCCGCTCGAACTACGAGGCGAGTCGCTGCTCGGCGTGCCCGGTCTGTTGCAAGCAGCGCGAGCCGGCAACGTCGTGATTGCCAATTCGATCGGCGCCGGCGTGGTCGAGACGCCCGCTCTACTGCCATTTCTTCCGAGCCTCTGCCGTCGTTTGCTCGGCGAAGAACTGCTCATGCCGCCGGTCGCCACCTGGTGGTGTGGCCAGGAAAAAGCACTCGAAACCGTGATCCAGCAGCTCGACCGGCTAGTGGTCAAACACGTCTATGCGAATCAGATTTATTTGCCCGGGCAGATTCCTCGCGAGGAAATGATCGCGAAGTTGCGCGCCAATCCTCATCTTTATCTGGGCCAGGAGCACGTGGCACTCTCGACAGCTCCCACTTGGCAGGACCAACGGCTCGAACCTCGGCACCTGATGATCCGGCTATATGCCGTCGCCTTGAGCCCCGACCAGTACGTCGTGATGCCTGGCGGACTGAGCCGAGCCGGAGACTCCTCCGAGTCGATTCTCTTGAGCGCGCAAACGGGCGGCGGCAGCAAAGACACTTGGGTACTCAGCCGCACTGTGCCAGATTCGACTTCGCTGCTGCCCACGCGCACCAGTTCGTCGCAGTTGAGCCGCGCAGGCTTCATCCTGCCTTCGAGACTGGCCGACGATCTGTTTTGGCTTGGCCGTTATGTCGAGCGGATCGATTTTGGATGTCGACTTGCTCGCTGCTTGCTGCGACGCATCACGAATGAGGCCGAGTTGGGGCAACCGAGCGAGTTGACGCACTTGCTCGACCTGCTGGCGTCCCACGGCCGGTTGGCCGCCGATTGGGCCGTACAGCCCGACTTGACCTTGGGCGACGTTCTCGAGACGGGGGTTTTCGACGACGAAAACTCCGATAGCGTTGCCGGCGACATCAACAAAATGCATCGCATCGCCTTGGGCGTGCGCGATCGACTCTCGATCGACGCGTGGCGTATTCTCACTGAATTGCGCGACGACTTTGTGCTGGCGAAGAGCTCCGCGGCCGTGTCGGACGACGACTTGCGGCTAGTTATGTTGGACACGGTGCTCAGCAAGCTCTCTGCTTTCAGCGGACAAGCGGCTGACGGAATGACCCGCGACACGGGCTGGCTGTTTTTGGAAATCGGGCGCCGCTTGGAGCGGGTGGTCGATCTGGCGGACTTGATGTTGTTTTCGCTTACTCGTCCAGATGCCGGCGAGAGCACCCGTTTACTGGCGTTGTTGGAAATTGCCAACAGCTCGATGACCTACCAGTCGCGGTACGTTTTCGGTCCCGATGCGGCTCGGGTTCTCGACTTGTTGCTGGCTGACGAAACCAATCCGCGTTCGATCGCGTTTCAGCTATCTAGGTTGTTTCAGCATGTCCGCACGCTGCGCGCCGGCCAAAGTTCGCGACAGGACGCGCCCTATTTGGATCTCGTCATGAACGCCTTTTCGGACATTCGGCTGCTCGATGTCGACGCGATCGTCCACACGAATCGTCCCGGAAGACGGACGCAACTGGCGGCTCGACTGAAGGAGCTTGGTCGGGCGATGAAGGAGCTGTCGAGCTTGCTCACACGCACGTATCTGACGCACGTGCAAGCCTCGCGACCAATGGGCGGACCGCTCCGATGATCTATCGCATCGTCCATACCACCGAGTATCTGTATGCCACTCCGGCCGAAGCGTGTCACAACCTGTTGCGGCTCGATCCACGTACGGTAGCCGGCCAGACGTGCATCGAAACGGCCCTGCGGATCGAACCGGTCCCGGCCAGGCTGCACACGTACGTCGACTATTTCGGCAACTGCGTGCGTAGTTTCGCCATTTTGGAGCCCCATCACAAGTTGTCGAGTATGTCGGAAAGTCGCGTGAACATCAGCCGCCTGCCCTCGGCGCGGTTGCCGGCGTCCCCGAATTGGAGTGTTGTGCGACAACGACTCCATCAAGACCGTGACGACGCTATGATCGATGCCCTGCAATACATTTTCGACTCCGTGTACGTGCGAGTCAGCCCGGCGCTTTGCGATTATGCCACGCCGAGCTTTCCGAAGGGGCGACCAATTTTCGAAGGAGCCTTCGATCTGACGGCCCGGATTTTCCGGGAGTTTGCCTACGATCCGGCGGCCACGACGATCGATACCTCAGTCGAAGACGTGCTCGAGCGTCGGCGCGGCGTCTGCCAGGACTTTGCGCATTTGCAAATCGGCTGCTTGAGATCGTTGGGCCTGGCCGCGCGCTATGTCAGCGGATACTTGCGAACCGATAGCCAGCCTGGCCACCCTCATCTCGAGGGAGCCGACGCCTCGCACGCCTGGGTCAGTGTCTTCTGCCCGCAGAATGGCTGGGTGGACTTTGACCCTACGAATGGATGCGTTGTTGCCGACCGTCACATTGTGCTCGGCTGGGGCCGCGACTATCACGACGTCAGCCCGGTCAAAGGAATTGTGTTGGGCGGAAGCGGATCGGCATTGCGCGTCGCGGTTGCCGTCGCGGCCGTCTGACGATCGTCGAGCATACCGATATCGTAAGCGTTGCAGCAGCCACACTCAAAATCTCCTCGTGGTGTCAATGTGGGAACTGGGTCTTCAGCATCATCTATATTCCGGCCACCACGGAAGACGGGAAGACGA
>JAYVCO010000060.1:0-3666 GCA_043749935.1 Planctomycetia bacterium | reverse complement strand
AGCTCGCACGGCCAAACTCGGCTGATCCGACAAGCGTATTTCGAACATCCCAACTACATGCCAATGCTTTTGCGGGCATTTGACCTGTGGCATGAACTGGAACAGCACGCTGACGAAACGCTCTACCATCAGGTCGGACTGCTCCAAATCGGCCCGCCCGCGGGCGAGGTCGTCAGCGGCGTTCGCGCCAGTGCCCGTTTGCACGAGTTGCCGATCGAAAATCTTTCGGCTCGCGAAGCGGAAATGCGATTCAAGGGTTTCCGCGTTCCCAGTGACTGCGAAGCGGTCTTCGAGCAGCGGGCCGGCTACTTGCTGGTTGAACGATGTGTCATCGCCCATGCCGAGCAGGCGGTGCGCATGGGCGCTGATTTGCACACCGAAGAAACCGTGCGCGGATGGCGCGTGGAGCCGAATGGCAATGCCCTAGTAGAGACGGATCGGGCGACGTACACGGCAAATCGTCTGGTCGTGTCGGCCGGTGCTTGGGCGAGCCAATTGTTGAGCGACCTGGGCGTATCGCTCGAAGTGCGACGCAAGCCACTCTATTGGTGGCGCACTCTTGGCGACACGTATCGAGCGGACCAGGACTGCCCTGGTTTTCTTTACGACCTTCCGCAGGGCTGCTTTTACGGAGTGCCACAAATCGATCCGGCGGGCGTCAAAGTCGCGGAACATACCGGCGGCGCGATTGTCGACGACCCGCTGAATGTAAATCGCGATGTCGACCTGGCCGATCAATCGCGCGTGGCCGATTTCGTCGGCGGATATCTGCTGGATGCGACGACCCACTGCACCGATCACACCGTCTGCATGTATACGATGACGCCCGACGCGCACTTCATTGTCGACGTCCACCCCCTGCATCCACAGGTCGTTTTTGCCGCCGGGCTTTCCGGACACGGTTTCAAATTCACCGGAGTCCTCGGCGAAGCTCTCAGCCAATTGGCCCTCGACGGCCGAGCAAGTTTGCCGATCGAGTTTCTATCGGTGACGCGCCCCGCACTGAAAGGCGGGTAAAACGAGTTACGTTTCCAGCAAGTGTTCTTGCTGAGCCTTGTGCAAGCGCGAATAGACGCCGCCAGCCAGAATCAAGTCGGCATGCTGGCCGATTTCCGCGATCCGGCCCCGTTCCATTACCACCAGCCGGTCGGCTTTGCGCAGCGTGCTCAACCGGTGGGCAATCGCGATCGTCGTGCGCCCTTGAACCAGGTGATCCAATGCCAATTGAATTTCGCGCTCGGTTTGGGTATCGACCGATGACGTGGCTTCGTCCAGGATCAGGATCCTAGGATCGATCAACAGCGCCCGGGCGATCGAAATCCGCTGTCGCTCTCCACCCGAGAGCGACTGGCCCCGCTCGCCGACCAGCGAGTCGTAACCTAACGCCAGGCGCAGAATGAAGTCGTGGGCACGGGCCGCCTTGGCCGCGGCCATGATTTCTTCCCGCGTGGCGTCCGGCCGGCCGTAGGCAATGTTTTCGGCGACCGTGCCATAGAACAGGAACGGGTCTTGCAGCACGACGCCAATGTGACGCCGATACTCTTCGACGGGAAACGAGCGGACGTCGACGCCATCGACCAGGATCGCGCCTTCGGCCACGTCGTAGAACCGGCACACCAGGTTCACCAGCGTGCTCTTGCCGGCACCGCTCGGTCCGACCAGTCCAATCATCTCTTGCGGCCGAATGCTGAGATTCAACTGCTCGATCACCGGTCGGCTGCCGTGGCGAAAGCTGACGTTGCGAAATTCGATATTGCCTTCGAGGCGGCTCGGGTGGACCGGATTCAGCGGTTCGGGCACGCTCGGCTGACGATCGAGGATTTCGAAAATGCGCTGCGCGCCGGCCGCGGCTCGTTGCGTGTTGGAAAACATCCGGCTCATCGATTCCAATCGCGTGTAAAACCGGCCGATGAATAGCACGAACTGAATCAAAACCCCGTAGCCTATCTGCTGCTGATAGACGAGCCAGGCGCCGAAGCCCCAAACGATCAGCAATCCAATCTGGTTGAGCAGCACGATCATTGGCCAGAAGAATGTCCACACCGCATTCACCCGGTCGTTGGCCTTGACGATCAGATCGTTGGCCCGGCGGAACCGTTCGATTTCGCGTTTTTCCTGGGCGAAGGCTTTGACTACGCGAATGCCGGGAATCGTGTCGGCCAGAATGCTGGTCATGTCGCCCCAGGCTCGGCCGCCTCGCAAAAATCCTCTCTGCATATGTTCGCGCGCGACGAACACCAGCCAGGCAACGAACGGAAAGGGCAACAAAGCCGCCAGCGCCAACAGCGGATTGATGTACAGCAGAATCGCCGCCGTGCCCAGGATCATTAGCACGTCGCTGCTGAAGTCGACCACGTTGTCGGACAGAAAATAACAAATCCGTTCGGTATCGGTGCTGATGCGCGACAACAGGTCGCCCGTCCGTTTGCCGCCGAAATATTCCAGCGACAAGCTTTGCAAATGGGCATAGGTGCGGTTTCTCAAGTCGGCGCTAATCCGTTCGCTGGCCCAGGCCATCACGATGCCCTGCGCCCAGGTGAGCAACCAGGTGATGATCGCCGAAGCGCCAATCAGTACCAGATACCAGGCCACCAACTGCAATTGATCGCTGCCGCCTTCCTTGAGGGCTTGCAATTCGGCTTCTTTGGCGTGGGCGTCGACGTCTGAATGTTTGATGGTTTCGACCTGGTTGGCGTACGGCGCGAGCACGTCGGTCAGCGGGCCTGTCAAATAGGGTGGCACCAGGCCGAATGCAGTGGCGGCCAGCGTCAGCACGAACCCCAGCAGAATCAAGTTGGCTCGCGGCAGGGCAAACTTGAGCAGTCGCAAAAGCACTCCGGCCGAAGCTGGCGTAAGCGCCGCATCCACATCTTCGCCGCGTGCCTCCTCCCACAGCTCGCTCTCGTCGCGATCGGAGACGGCGATGCCTTCGAATTTTTGCAGCAGCTTTTGGGCCGCCGCGGCCCGGCCGACCGTGTAGCGCCAATGAGCCAGTTGGCCCGCGGGCCCTTCCATCTCCAGCATGCCCAAGCCCGATCGATCGCGCGCGCGAAGCGAAGTGATCTCCTTGAGCCCCCACGAGCGAAAGCTGCCGGCGGCGGATCGGCCTTCGGAGGGGCCTTGTTCAGCGGGCGAATAAGACAGCACCCTGAGGTCCGTCAGAACGATGACGTTTTCGGCATAGTGCAGATTGAGATTCAAATCGCTGACAAACCAGGCGACGACCGACTCGCCCGGCTCGAGCTGGCTGTTGATCTCTCGATGCCAACCTGCTGGCACGCGTTGGCCGTCGTCGTTTGAATTTTCCAAAACCACTCCTGAAATCGTTCGATGCTCTAGCGATTGGTCGCATGAACGAAAGCCATGCAGGCCGTAACTCTCTAGTCCATTTATTTTAGAACAACTATACTCCAGCGTGGCAATCGGGGACACACGGGACCACCTTGTTTTGTCCGGCCTTTTCGGCGATTGCGTGGCTCTGGCACGAGCCCACAAATCACCTAAGCTCGGCTTTGCTCCGATTTTTTGTTCCGGTTCGGTGCCGCTGAACCACTCTCGTATTCGTAGGCTAGTTTGGACGCATTGCCCGACACTGGAATAGTGCCGATGGAAAAACGAACGTTACACTAGCCACGATCCGGCCGGGGCAGTCCAAATCATCTATTG
>JAYVCO010000059.1:0-2366 GCA_043749935.1 Planctomycetia bacterium | reverse complement strand
GGGGCCGTGAATGAAAAGGCCCTGATCCGCGACATGCAATGGGACACTTTCGGCATTGAAGTCCTGCACATCGACTTCGCCCGCGTTTCGGAACACGAGCGAATCGAAGTCAAAGTGCGCGTCGATTTGCGAGGTCAAGCCGTTGGCGTCAAAGATGGCGGCGTCGTCGAGCATTTCGTGCACGAAGTCGAGATCGAGTGCGAGGCGCTCTCGATTCCCGAAAAGCTCGAACTGAATATCAATGATTTGAAAGTGGGCGATTCGCTCACCGCGGCCGATTTGAAATTGCCGCCGGGCGTAACCCTGGTCTCCGATCCAGATGCCGTGCTGGTGCATTGTGTCGAGGCCCGGTCCGAAGAAGACATTGCAGCGGCGGCTGGCGGTGCCGAACCCGAAGTGATCGGCCGCAAGGCTGAGGATGAGGAAGGCGAGGAATAGAGATACCCGCGGTTTCATGGGCTTGCAAGCAGCAAGGCGTTGCTTGAAGCCGGCCTGAAAATGCAAGTTGGTTCATGAAACTCGTTGTTGGCTTGGGAAACCCGGGGCGAAAGTACGAAGGAACGCGGCACAACGTCGGTTTTTTGGTGATCCAGGAATTGGCCCGCAAATATGGCCAGTCGAAACCGAAGCAGGCGTTTCAGGGCGAGGTGATCGAAGCGAATTTGGAATCGGAAAAAGCGTTGCTGCTGTGCCCGCATACGCTGATGAACCTGAGTGGCGGCAGCGTGCTGGCAGCGCGAGATTTTTATAAGGTGCCTAGCGACGATCTGCTGGTGGTGAGCGACGATTTCAACCTGCCGCTGGGCAAGTTGCGAATCCGAGCCAGCGGCTCGTCGGGAGGCCAAAAAGGGTTGGAGGACATCGTTCGCCGTCTGGGAACCGACGAAATTCCCAGGTTGCGAATTGGCATCGGCAGCCCGCCCGCGGGGCGCGAGGCCGCCGACTTTGTGCTGGGGAAATTCACGAAAGCCGAACGTGGCGACATCGAAGAGGCCATTTGGCGTGCGGCCGACGCGGTGATCGTTTGGGCTCGTGAAGGACTCGCGGTCTCGATGAATCGATTCAATTAGTTAGGATATCACGAGGAGTTTTTTGTGGCAGTCAACGTCTACGAAGGCATGTTCATTCTGGATTCGAATCGATATTCTCGCGACCAGGCGGGAGTTTCAGGCCAGATTCCGGAAATGATTCAAAAACTGGGCGGCGAGATGCTGGCCAGCCGATTGTGGGAGGAGCGCCGTCTGGCCTATCCCATCGATGGTCACCGCAAGGGAGCCTACTGGCTGACCTACTTCAAGCTGGACAGCAATCAGTTGACCAACTTGAACCGGCAGTGCCAATTGAGCGAGAGCATCTTGCGAACGCTGTTTCTGAAGGTCGATCTGCGGATTGCCGATGCCCTGGTGAGCCATGCCCTGGCCGGCCCGGCGGCGCTGCGTCGCGCTCCGGAACCGGTCGCCGCGGTGGCTTCGGTGATCGACGACATTGAAATACCGGACGATTTGTAAGTCCGCGAGTTTTTTGGGCAACGAGTTTTTCATCGGCTTTCGAAGGCCGATGTTGTAGGCGATAGGAGCGGCCGATGGCCAGCTACAATCGAGTCATTCTGGTCGGCAATCTCACTCGCGATCCCGAGCTGCGCTATATCCCCAGTGGTACCGCAGTGACGGAAATCGGTCTGGCGATCAACGATCGGCGCAAAGGCGCCAATGGCGAATGGATCGAGGAGACCACCTTCGTCGATGTGACGCTCTGGGCGCGAACCGCCGAAATTGCCAGCGAATATTTGAACAAGGGTTCCAATGTGCTAGTCGAAGGGCGCTTGAAACTCGACACCTGGGAAAAGGACGGCAAGAAGAACTCCAAATTGCGAGTGATCGGCGAGCGCATGCAAATGCTCGGCAGCCGCGGCGCCGGCGGCTCGGGTGCGGCAGGTGGTGGAGCAGGTCGCGCGCGCGGCGGCGCTTCGCAGGGGGACTCGGGCGGTTCCTCGCGCGACGAGATGGAAGCTCCGCCGATGGACGACGATATTCCCTTTTAGATTTGGTCGTTTTAGCGTTGCGATAAAACACGTTTTCCAAAACAACATCAATCGAAACACGTCGGCAGACGACTCTGGATTTTTAGGAATACTTCATGGCTACTGCAAAACCCATCAAGAAACACTCTTACAAGCGACTTCCCCGCGGCAAGCACAAAGGGGTCGAGTTGCTGTTGATTCAATCGGTCGACCACGTCGGCGCCCAGGGTGACGTCGTCGAAGTCAAGCGCGGCTATGCGATGAACTTTCTGTTGCCGCAAGGTTTGGCCACGATCGCCACGGACCATCACAAGCGGATGGTCGAGAAGCACAAAGCCCGGCTGCA
>JAYVCO010000058.1:0-10729 GCA_043749935.1 Planctomycetia bacterium | reverse complement strand
TCGTTCGATGCTTCTCCAACCCCAATTTCTAGAAAAACGAAGAACCTAAAGGTTTCGCCTGAAGGCGAGGGATTTAGACCCATCGCAAGGACATTAATGCTGTTTGTCCTGTTCTTGGCGATCTCGCAATCGGCGCGCGGCCAAATCGCTGGCGCTCAGCAAAACAAGGCC
The DNA here is from genome assembly GCA_043749935.1 of Planctomycetia bacterium. Lineage (GTDB taxonomy): Bacteria > Planctomycetota > Planctomycetia > Pirellulales > PALSA-1355 > PALSA-1355. The sequence goes on along the minus strand of JAYVCO010000058.1, from coordinate 10,558 downwards.
ACCGAACCAAAGCACTTAGCGACTGCCCGCTGGCTCGTCGCGCATCTTGATTTGGACAATACAGGCTACGAACACGGAGCCGGCACCGTGAAGTTCACCAGTCCTTGCATTTCACGAACAGATTGCAGCGGATTTGCCGATGCCTTGCTGACGTATTGCTACGGTTATGACGCGGATCAGTTTCGCCAGTGGTTTGGTTCGGGCCGGCCGACGGCCCGGCGCTACCACGATGCAATCGAGCAGCAACGAGGCTTCGCGCGCATCAAGCACGTACAGGATATTTTGCCGGGCGATTTCCTGGCAGTGAAATATCTGACTCGCAATGACAACACGGGACACGTGATGCTTGCGGTGGATCGACCTGCGAAACTTTTTGCCAATGGCGCCACTGGTGCCTGGAACGGAGCAATGGAAAGTGGTCGTGATTGACAGCTCACAATCCGGCCACGGACCAACAGACACCCGGCACAAAAAAGGCGCCGGTGGCAAGGATCACGATGGCTTGGGCGAAGGAGTCTTGCGAGTCTACACCAACAGCCGAGGCAGCATTGTCGGGTTCGCATGGAGCACGCTTGCGGCGTCGAAGTACAAAGACCCGAACGACGAAGATCTCGTAATTGGCCGTCTCCAGATAGAATCCGAGAAGTAAGGAACGAGTGCACGTTCAATCCCTCGTCAACAGAGCAATCGATCTTGGCCAGCTACCGTGCGGTAACACTCGCACGCGACGTTTCGCGACCGCTTGCGGCTTATCAGCACGACGTCGCGGAAGTCTTGTCTACGCGGTCTTACGAAAAATGAACTGTGGCCATTGAGCTGTCATCGCTTGATCTCATTCTTGACGACCGCGCCGCCCTTCATCACGAATACAACTTTCTCCAGCGCGCGAATATCTTCGAGCGGATCCCCCTCGACCGCGATCAGATCGGCAAACAGATTGGGCGATAAGCGGCCCAGGTCGACGGAGCGGCCAATGAGCGTGGCGGCGTCCGACGTGGCCGAGCGGATCGCCCTGGCTGGTGTCAAGCCGTACTTGACCATGTAAAAGAATTGCTTGGCGTTGTCGCCGTGCGGATACACCCCGGCGTCGGTGCCAAAAGCGATTTTGACGCCGGCGCCCACGCATCGCGCGAAGTTATCTCTTTGAATCTGGCCGATGGCTCGCTCTTTGTCGATCGACTCCTGAGGCAGCTTGAACTCGATCGCCTTGCCCAGCAGGTAATCGTCGTTGTAGATGTCGGACACGAGCCACGTGCCCTGCTTGAGCATCATCTGAATGCCCTCATCATCGATCAGGCTTCCGTGCTCGATCGAGTCGACCCCGGCAACCAGCGCGTTCTTGATTCCCTGAGCGCCGTGCGCATGGGCGGCCACTTTGCGACCGGCGGCGTGGGCTTCCTCGACCGCCGCTTTCAATTCCTCAATCGTGAATTGCGGTGCGCCGGGCGCGTCGCCACGCGAGAGCACGCCGCCGGAAGCATGCACTTTGATCAGGTCGACGCCATATTTGATCTGGGCGCGGACCACGTGGCGGACCTGCTCGGGTCCGTCGGCGATGTGAAAGTCCCGCTCCTCCGGAAAGGCGCTCACTCGGACTTGCGGAGCAAAGCGATTCAAGTCGCCATGACCGCCGGTCATTGAAATGCCGGGCCCGCTGGCCACGACGCGCGGACCAACCAAGAAGCCCTCGGCAATCGAGTCGCGCAGGTCCACGGCCAAAAAGGGCCGCGAGCCCACGTCGCGAACAGTCGTAAATCCGGCTTCGAGCGTTTTGCGGGCGTTGAGCACTGCTGCGAACCCACTGTGGAACGGAGTGTTCTTGAATCGGTAGATCTCGTCATATCGGTCGGCCCGACTACCCAAGTGCGTGTGGCAATCAATCAAACCAGGCAGCACGGTCGCCAACGAAAGGTCGACGATCTCGGCGTCGCTAGGAATGATCGCATCGGCCTTCGGTCCGATAGCCTTGATCCGCTCTTTTTCGACAAGGATCACAATGTCGCGCTGATACGTATCGCCTACGCCATCCAGCAGCCGACCCACCTTGATCACCACGGGCCGCTCGGAGTGGTCGGCGGCAATCGAGCCTTTTGCCCCCAAAACGACAGAAGCGATAACGGCCAGGCCAACCAGAAGGAAAGTGCGATTCACGGTGAAACTCCTATGCGCCTCAAAGCCGGCAGTCGTCGATCAAAAGCGATTGGTTCTCTTGTAATTGCCCGATCCCATGCTCGTCAAGCAAATGGACGCGGGCGGTGCCTGTTGTCGCAGAACCGGTCAGTCAAATGGCTAGATTATCGCATCCACCGTCAAATTCCCATTGACTGCTTCGCACCATGACTGGCAAATCTCACTCATCGGTCATGGCGATCCAGAATGCAAATGGGGCGACGGCTCTAAATGGACCAGCACGTCGCGCAGCACGGGAAACTCTTCGAGCAGCCGATCTTTGACGCGATGGCCGATGCGGTGCCCTTCGGCCACGGTCAACTGTGAGTCTACTTCGATGTGAATGTCGGCAAAATACTCCAACCCCGACTTACGAACCCAGAGGGTCTCGACTCCGGCAACTCCGGACACCCCACTTGCCGTTTGTCGGATGCGTTTAACCAGCTCGTCGGAGGCCTGCACGTCCATCAACTCGCTACTGCTCTGGCGGAACAATACGATGCCAGACCAAATGATGGCGGCGACGACGACTAGCGCGGCGGCCTCGTCGGCCCACAGAAAATCAGGGCCTCCCCAGCGAACTGCCGCCAGGCCCACCAACACGGCCAGCGAACACAACGCGTCGCTGCGATGGTCCCAGGCGTTGGCCATGATCGCCTGTGAGGACGTTCGTCTGGCAACGCGAATTTTGTAGCGATAGAGCGATTCTTTGATGAGGATGTTGGCGCCGGCGATCCACAGCGTCCAGGTCGGCGGGATTTCGTGCGCGAGTGCAAATCGCTGGATCGCCTCCCAACCGATGAACAATGCCGAGAGAATGATCAGCAGCGCGACGTTCGAGGCCGCAATGGCTTCGGCCCGAGTGTGCCCATAAGGGTGCTCCGCATCGGGCGGCCGCTGCGCGACGCGCAGGGCAAACACTACGATGAGCGATGTCACCACGTCTCCGAGCGAATTCAGCGCATCGGAAATTAGCGCAAATGAGCCGCTCACGACGCCACCGACCAGCTTCACGGCTCCCAGGCCCAAGTTGACGACCAGGCCCAACAGCGCCGCGCTTGTGACCTCCCGATAAAGCGTGGCGTCCGGTACTCGACGATTCATTGCGAACTCAAAATCAACCTGCCAGGTTCAATTGTCGACTGCCACGCGCAGGTCCGTGAGTTAGTAAACCGGCGAGTCCAGCCCTAGCAACGAGTTGAGCAACTCGTCTTCGATCCAGAAGTTGTCCACGGAACCCTTATCGTCAGCAGCGTCGAGGGCGTCTCGCGGAGGATATCTTACTTGTGCGCTTTCAAGATTCCCAGCCGTCTGGCTTCCGCTCGATTCCAAATCGTACGACTGTTCGTCAACGAGGATTGGAACGAACGCACGCGATACCAGGCTGTCCACCGTGCGCGCCAAGGCCGAAGTCACAGCAGCGCCGGCGCCATCAAGGAACACGTCTGTCGGGTCTGCGGCAACAGCGCTCGATGTCAAAGAAAGACTGCCACCGGCCACCAGGTTGATCATGTCGAGCTCGCCATTCGTGGCGCCAAAGCTGCGAGCTTGCACTTCATCGATGCCGCCCACCTGGCCGTCGCGGTCGTAATCGTACAGGTTGGCGATGGCAACACTTAACGGGTGGTTCGCGAATAGATTTGACTCTTGATTATTGCGCGCCACGATTTCATCGGTCGCGTCCGTGAAAGCCGCATCCGGTTCGTTACCCTGTCCCGAATCGCCCGCAAGGCTGCCAAAGTAGAACACGTCATCGGCCCCAAGACCAGAATGCGGTCCCGATTTCAAGGTTACTTGAAGCCAAGTGCCGACGATCGTGCCGTCAGGCCAGATGAGCTCCACGCGATCCGTTCCACCCGCACCCGCTCCAGAGCGCACGATCACCGTTGGCGCAGTCGCTAACGTAGACCAGGTGCTGGGCGAATTTGAGGCAAACGGTCCGCTGACCTTGAATGAAAAATCGCTGGCGTTTAGCGACGCATGCGAGCCACCTGCCGTCAGATCGATGTCGACGCCATTGATCCCGGCCGAGTAGCTCGAAACATTGGCGAACGTCGACTCTCCCGTGCCGGGCAAATAGGGCGACTTATCGAGGGCAATCGCGGTGTCGTTGCTGAAACTGGCGTTGTTCGCCGGATTGTCAAAAAACGAGTTGTTATAGAACAGTTGTCGGCCAGCCACCGAAGACAATAACTGGGTAACGTAGCTCCTGGGATATTGGACCGCCTGGAAGGTAAAGTTAACGAGAAGCGCACTGAGCCCCGGGTCAGTCAGGCCGAGACTTGGGATGGGAGTCGTGGGTCCGAGGGTGCCGCCACCGGTGTAGGGATTCACGTATTTCCAGACTTCTTGGCCCGCCGAAGTCACTTCGGTAAAGTTTCCGCTGACGCCATACGAAATCCGCGTGTCTCCATTCGCCAGTCGCTGTGCACCGCCAATAATCGCCGAAAAGTTCGCGACTGGAGCCTGATACTGCCAGGTCGTGGTAGCCGGGCCGTAAGCCTGGCCAGGAGTAAGGGCATAGGTGCCACCGGCAATCAGCGGCGGAGTGATCTCATCGACTTCCGAAAAGTCCTGGCCCGGCCGGCCGAAACCGTTGTTGAAGACCGTGATATCGCCAGTGCCGGGTAGGCCGTTGGGAATCCATTTGGCATCGTGCTGATAGTAGAGCACTCGATCGCTCGCCGTTCCCGCACCATAAGTCTGAGGATTGCCCCAGCGATAGAGCAAGTCGCCGCCTTTGCCTCGAAGGCCGCCAGAATGGCTCGCCGCCTGGGCCGTGGTGGTGCTGTGATCGATGATCCAGAATTCGCTGAACTCGCGAACGGAAACGACGATTTCATCGAGATCCGGATTGTAGTCGATTCCGTTCGTGTGGTTCCAATCTTCGGCTTGTCCGCCCCCTTCATCGGCTGTCGACACGTAGTTGACATTGATAAGCTCGGGATGTTGTGCCACACCCGTTGCGCCTTGCCAATTGTTCTTGGTGCTATCAAACTGCTGAACCATGTGGTCCCACACGTGCCATTCCCACACGATAGCGCCGCCGCCATGGACCAGATCGGGTTGAACTTCGACGATACTGTCGGGGTACAGGTAGCCGGCGCCGGGAAGATTAGGATCGCGACCCGCTTGAGTTGCTTCGGCTTCCGTCTTCAACTCCCAAGCCACCAGCAACACATTGCCGTTGGGAAGCACCTGAAAGTCGTGGTGCGCTAAATGAGTGGTGCTGTCATAGCTGTATTCCCAAATCTTGGTGCCCGCCCAATTGAATCGTTCCAGCAGGCCGCCAGCACCCGCGGCGCTAATCGAACCGTTGCCGCCTTGTCCGTGAGGGGACCCGTCGCGAAGGAGGCTGCCATCGGGAAGCAAGTAACCCAACAAGCCGGGAACGTAGCTGGACTGCCATTGGTGCACGACGCTTCCCTGATTGTCGATCAGGTAGGTCGTCTTGGCAGTGTTCGGCGAAAACAACGTGAAACCATCGGCCGTGCCCGGGTCGTTGAAAAAGAGCCCCGTCGTTTGGGCCAGCATCCAGCGACATTCCAGCGCCTCGCCAAAGAGTTTGCGCGTGCGGGCAGGGGCGAGAGAACGGGTGCCTCTGGCCCGTCGAGACCGGACGGATCCATAGTTGCGCATGATGGCTCCTGCGTTAGGTTGCCTGGGTTTTCCGGTGCCTCCCCAATTCCGCCGCCGCACCGTCGGTTCGCCATTGTGAAGGGTCCGCGGCGCGAATGCAAATCCTCGGCTGGCCGCCACGCTAAGTTCCAACTGGAGGTTGGTCTCTATACAATCTTGGAATCCATCGGCGTCATTGGCGGTTTGGCTCCGAGCATGGAGCGAACAGACCAACTCGATGGAACCTGTTTTCCGCACGGACCCGCGACCATGGACGACTATCTTGACGAAGACGACGAAGCGGAGGATGACGACGACGACGAGCCGACCGTCCCCTGCCCTTACTGCAAACGGCAGATTCACGAAGACTCTCAGCGGTGCCCCTTTTGCGAACAATATATCTCGGACGAAGACGCGCCCCGCAGCCACAGGCCCTGGTGGATCGTGGCCGGCGTGGTGCTGTGCCTGTACATCGTTTTTCGATGGATTACTGGGTAACCGCGATCGGGCAATCGTAACGGTGAGCGAAATGAAACGTCTCGGCGGTATTACCTGCGTCACATGCGTGCTGGCGATCAACATTGGTTTCGCGATCTCCGACCGAGCTCTCGGCGACGAGCGTGAACTCACGGCAAGCAATCCAATGCTCTCGAATGTCGTTGCCGCTTTTGAAAGCCTGCCAACGGAGAGTCGGCTGTTGCAGTTCAAGCCAGGCAACGCAGCGATTCCACGCGGCGGACATTTTCAAGGTATTCAGATGCGGTTTGAGGCGGACAAGAGTCGAAACGTCGCGTTCTTGTCTCACGATTCAGAAACCATCGCTTATCTCGTGATCGCCCAGCTTCCCGCGGAACTGAACGGCAATGGTCGCGCGATTCGCGTATACGCATTGCCATCGGACGGACAATCGCCACCACTGAGGCATGGCGGTGGCATGCAGCTCGTCGGCGATATCCTGGCGATCGGATTGGAAGATAACCAACAGAAAACGAGATCCGAGATTCAATTTTGGAATGTCGCCAACTCGGATGACGTCGTGCAGTTAAAACAGCTAACGATTCGGCGCAACGGTGCGCCCAAGGACAAGACGGCGGGAGCCGTGGGATTGGTTCAGCGAGAGCAGGACCACCTTCTGGCGGTCGCCAATTGGGACAGTCGGGCCATCGATTTTCATGTCTCCAATAGCAAGCCACTCAATGACCCGCAGTGTCAGTTCAAGTTCGATGTCCGTTGGCAAGTCGACGTGGCGGATAAACGCGGTTGGAAGCCAGATCCGTCGTTTGGCTCTTATCAGTCGATCAACCTCGTGTCGGACACCCATCGAAACTTGTTTCTGATCGGGTTTCAGACGGACCCCGGCAACAAAGATGTTGCCGACCTGTTCTCAATCGATACAAAACAAGGGCCGGACCGTCTCTTGCAAAAACTGGCCAGCAAACAAATACGGCTTCAAGGCGACAACCATTTTCGGTTTTCGGGCGGAGCGTGGATCGATCAAGATTTGCTTGGCATCCTGTCGAGTGAACGCGATTTTGGGTCCGTAGTTCGGATCAATTTTGTGAAACCGGCCAAATAAGCCTTAAAATCCCGAAAATCTCGCTTTTGAAGGCCTCGATCCCCTGTCTTATAATGAGCCGATGAGCAAGCGCCGTACAATCCGCAAAAGGGCACTCCCGGGCAACCAATATCGGCGCGCCGGAAACCTTGGTTTTAGCTTGGTCGAATTGCTCGTGGTCATCGCCATTATTGGAGTGCTGGTGTCGCTACTTCTGCCTGCGATCCAATCTTCGCGTGAAGCGGGCAGGCGCAGTTCGTGCGGCAACAATCTGAAGCAAATCGGCGTCGCGATGCAGAATTTCCACACCGCGAAGGGGCGCCTCCCTCCAGGTCGCGGCGGCCCGACCCCAAAAGTGTTCTCGGCACTGGCCTATTTGATGCCCTACATGGAAGAGAATTCCTTGCAGGCCCAGATCGACCTGTCCGCTTCGCCCACGAACCTGGTGATCGCTGGAATCACGTATAGCGGGGCAGCCAATTATTGGGCCGCGACACAAACCGTCTCCGTGCTGCAATGCCCCAGCGACGTGGCCTCGGGACGAGTTCCCGGCTCGGTCTATGGAGGAACAAACTACTTCGCGAACGCGGGCAGTGGGTTGCTGAACAACGGCAGCCTGAACGCCGCCGACGGCGTGTTTTTCACGATGTCGAGCGTAAGGTTTCAAAACCTGTCCGACGGTTTATCGCACACGGCCGCCTTCAGCGAACGCATGTTGGGAACTGGGGTAACCGTAGACACGCTCTCCGGTGGTGAGGACCCGCTCTTCATCCTGGAGTTGGGCAACGGAATCGATGTTTCCCCTAGTGCCTGCGCGTCGCTAGGCACCGGCGATTGGTACAGCCAACGCGGAGCCAAATGGATTTTCGGCAACTACGGCAATACGCTTTACAACCACTATTACGCGCCCAACGCGACGCAATGGGATTGCATGAATCAGGCCCAGCAAAAAGCGGAAACCGCCGCTCGCAGCAACCATCCCTCGGGAGTTCACGCACTCTACTGCGATGGCAGCGTGCGATTCGTCCAAGACAGTATCGACCTGGCGATTTGGCGGGCAGCCGCCACGCGGGCCGGCAACGAACAGCTCGAGGGGCCATGAGGCCAACCGCTACGGCTTCGCCTTCGCGTCAGGTTTAGCCTCCGGCTTCTTGATCGCGCCCTCGACCGGGCTTTTTGCGCCTTCGGTATATTTGGCGCCGACCAGCTCGTACGTTTTTTCCGCGCGGGCCTTCAACTTCTTGACCGCTTCGAAAAATTGTTCCTCCTCGAAACTTTCGTCGCAGAAAGCGCAGCAACTCTCAAACGTAAAGCCCAGACGCTTCCACTGGGTCATGCCGCCTGGCGTGATTTCGTCGGTCACCGGGCACCAAACCGTGCTCATGGCTTGCATGAAATTGTTGATAAAGCGTTGTTTCTCGGCGGCCTTGGCATAGGTGCCCGGATCCTTGAGAAACTTCTCCTTCGCGTCCGGCTTGCTGCCCCGGTAGGTCACGCCTTGATAATCCCAACTCGGCAGTTTCGGATCGGAAGCCTCAAGGTAGACCGGGCAAAGATCGATCGCCTTTTGCTTCTCGGGGATTTTGACTTTATCCAACATCACCGCATCGGCCGGCAACTGCGCCGCGGCTCTGGCAGTCAGCAAAAACAACAGGCAAACGGTTAGCGTTAATCGTCGAGTCATCATGTCAGAAATCTTTCCTGCTTCCACCTTGGATCAAGATTTATCCCCGGGCAAACTCAATCCCACGAGCTTGCCATCGGTCGTTGCTACCACAATATACTGTTTTCCGCCGACCATGTAGGTCATCGGAGTGCCGCTAGGGGGCGCGGGCAACACAATTTCGGCTAGAACTTTCCCGCTCGCCTTATCGAAAGCACGAATGACGTTGGCGCCTCCGCGGGCCCGGCCGCCACGTCCGCCCGCACCTTGTCCGACAAACAGCAGCGTTTTTGTCAACAAAGGTCCGCCGCCGCCGCCGCCCAACGGCCCGACGTCCTTGCCGGCAAGCTCACTCGCCAGTTGCCTGGGACCGTCGCCGTGCGGAACCATCCAAGCGTGATCGCCCGTATTCAAATTGATCGCGGTGATGCGACCATAGGGAGGCTTGAACAGCGGCAGCCCGCGCGGGCCTTCGACGGGCGCACCGAAGCCCCCGCCGCCGCGGATGTAATCGAGGTTCGATCGCGCCGCGTCGGGTTTGGTCAGCTTGACGGAAATCGGCATCGACATCGAGGGAACGTAGAACAGCCCCGTTTCCGGATCGAATGCCGCGCCCCACCAGTTTCCTCCCCCGGCCCAGCCAGGCAAATTCAATGTGCCTTTTTCGGTGGGAGGAGTAAACAGCGGGCCGTGATCGTACGTGTCGAGGATCTTCTTGGCTTCACTTCGTAGCTCGGGCGTGAAGTCGATCAGGTTTTCTTCCGTCGATCCTTGTGTTTCATAAGGCGCGGGTTTTGTCGGAAAAGGTTGCGTCGGAGATGCCCGCTCGCCGGGCACCGTCGATGGCGGCACGGGGCGCTCTTCGATCGGCCAAACTGGCTTGCCATTCGTCCGGTCGAAAACAAACGTAAATCCCGTTTTCGTGATTTGTGCGACGGCTTTGATCACCTTGCCATCGGATTTGATATCGCAAAGCACAGGCGCGGCCGGCAGATCGTAATCCCACAGCCCGTGATGCACCGTTTGGAAATGCCAAATTCGCTTGCCGCTGGTCGCGTCGACACACACCAAGGACTCGGCAAACAAACCATTGCCCAGCCGATGGCCACCGTACCAATCGTTCGTTGGCGTACTGAACGGAAGATACACATAGCCCAATTCGTCGTCGACGCTCATCAACGTCCAGACATTGGCGTTGCCGGTGTATTTCCACGAGTCGTTTTCCCAGGTCTCGTTGCCGTATTCGCCTTTTTGCGGAATGACGTGGAATGTCCAGGCGGGTTTCCCGGTTTTCACGTCGAAGGCTTGCACGTCGCCGCGCGGGCCTTCTTTGTTCTGCGGGCCGTCGCTGATTGACGATCCGCAGATCACCACGTTGCGGCAGATCACGGGCGGCGAGGTCATCGTGTAATTGCGCGAGTTGACCGCCAGCGGAATTGCTTCGGCCAGGTTCACGCGGCCGCCTTCGCCAAATTCGCTTACTGCCTTGCCGGTCTTGGCGTCGATCGCATACAGGAAGGCATCGTGCGCGGCCAAGTACAATCTTTCCTGGC
>JAYVCO010000057.1:0-4222 GCA_043749935.1 Planctomycetia bacterium | reverse complement strand
GTTCGTATGTGGTCGAAACCACGAGGTCATTACGCTTGCCTGGTCGGGGCTGTAACACTCGCAACTGCGGGCCTGGCTCGGAATCGAGCGGCACTTGCGTCCTCTCCTCGGCCGAGATTCGTTCATCGGTCAACTTGAGCAGTTCGCCCAGCGGCCCCGACACGCTTGGCCCCACGACACCTGCGCGCACGCCGTTCTGGCTTAGCTTGCGGCGTAGCTCGACGGAAAGCGGCTGTTCGTCGACTTCCGCCCATAACCTGGCCAACTGGGGATCGCCGACGGCAACCGGCGCGGAAAAAATCTCGAGCGTAATTCCCTGCCCACTGCCGACCAAAGGCAACAGCGGCGATCGGCCCTTGGGCTGTGGCTCGATCATGCGGCAGCCCGTGGCGGCCACGAAGGCACCGAGCAAAATGAATGCGCGCAAGGCGAAAAGCATGTAAAGACAACCAAGCCGAAGAAAGGCGAAGTGAACCGACGAACGGCTGCCGACGATGTGCGGGGCGTAGAGTAGCGGCGAATCGGCACCGGTGTCAACGCGTGCTCAGGTAGCCCGGAACCGGGCATTCCTTCCTTCAACCACGGCCTCGAATGCTAGCTTAGCTGGCACGGACTAGTTTTGGCGTGGGAATCTTCTGGCCATAAATTGGGCCGTGATGCCGCTCGAGTTCTCTAAAGCTCAGCCGCAAGAAACCGTGAGTCTCGGGCGGCGGATCGAGCGAAAGCCACTTCGTCGCGATCTGCCCTGCCAGCGCGTCAAATTGCCGCTGCGAATGGCTGTGGGCATAACACCGCCCGGGATGTCGTCGCAGATCGCCATCGAACGACGGGCTGATATGCCACAACTCGTGGACGACCGTGGTCAACTTCTCTTCGTACGTTCGTTCAAGAAATCGCGGCAGATAGAAACTCAGCAAATACAGCATTTCGCGTCCGGCGTCGTCGTAAAGTCGCTCGATGGTCCAGGTCCTCCCCCGGCGTCGACTGTAGAGCTCGCCCCGTTCGAAGCGGAGCGGCGTCAGGCTTGCTTGCACTCCATGACGCACCGCCTTTCTGGCCTGGCAAAAGCGAATCGCGACCCGCTTCAGATCGATGTGGGTCAGTTCCGGTACACGCAGCGAGAGATCGGCGCACAGGCGGCGCATGTGCAACGTGAAATTGAAGCCGGCGGGTGAATCGGTGGCACCGGACCGTTGCTGGAGGGCAGAATGTTTCGCGCGACCGGCCATGGAGTCCTCCACGGAGCGGGCCTCGATGTCAGTGCAACAACGCTGACGTGGCGGGAACGGTGGCTAACTGACGAAGAAGTGTTTAGCTTGTTGCTTCGCCGGCATTTTCAAAGCTGGGTCGAACGGCACGCTCGGAAACGCGATCTCGAACGCCGACAAACTCCAAAATCGCCCGGGTACCGGCATCGCCCAAACGCGGCTTGGCCAATCGCAATACGCGCGTGTAGCCGCCATTGCGGTCCACAAACCTGGGGGCCACTTCCGCAAACAGGATCCGAACCGCCTGCTTGTCGCCCAATAACACCAGCGCGCGACGACGAGCTACCACAAGCGGAGCGATCGCCTGATTCCACTTCTGATATTTGTCGCTCTTGCGCCAGCTTGCCCAAGCCTCGCTCTGGCGCGCGGCGGTTGTGCCAAACTTGTCGGCTTCTTGTTGAGCCGGAAGCGCCTTGCAGGCCAGCGTGATGCAACGTTCGACCAGCGGTCGTACTTCCTTCGCCTTTTGCACCGTGGTAATAATGCGGCCCTTGACCTTGGGCTTGTTGTCGTCGTCCTCGGCGTCCCGCTCGGTCAGGAACAGGGCGCTGGCGAGATTTCTGAGCAGAGCCCGCTGGTGAGAGGGAGAACGGCCAAGTGTGCGGCCTTTACGTCGATGTCGCATGGTAATGTCGCGTTTCTTTCCAGGAGACCACTCTGGGGTCAGCTTATTCCAGCCGACACGCCAGGGGAGTCTAGCTACGATTCAATTTGTACGATCTCGATACTCTGATTACACGCTGGCCACGGACGCCACTCGCATGCCCAGCCGCAGCCCCATCTCGGCGAGTTTTTCCTGCACTTCGTTGAGCGTGGTTTCGCCGAAATTGCGCACTTCGAGCAGTTGGTCTTCGTTGCGCCGCACCAGGTCGCGGACGGTATGGATATTCTCCGACTCGAGGCAGTTGGTGGCACGCACCGAAAGCTTCAACTCGGCCAGGCTCATGTTGAGCTTCGATTCGATTGCCGCGTCGCTACCCATTCCGGGAAGACCCCGCGAGGCCGCGTGCACTCGCGAACCCAACTCGCTGTATTGGACGAAGGGGTTCAAGTGCTTGCGCAGGATTTTGGCGGACTCGACCAAGGCCATTTCCGGATGGATCGAGCCGTTGGTCCAGATCTCGAGCGTCAACTTGTCGTAGTTTGTTTTTTGGCCGACGCGCGTCTCTTCGATTTCGTAGCGCACGCGAACCACCGGACTATAGACGGCGTCGATCGGAACGATGCCGATTTCCTGAACATTTGGGCTGTGCTCGGTGGCCGGCACGTAGCCGCGGCCATTCTCGACGACCATTTCAATTACAAACGGCACGTCGTCCGTCAGCGTCGCAATGATGTGATGTTTGTTGATGACTTCGACCGTGTCGTCGCTTTGCACGTCAGCGCCAGTCACAACTCCCCGAGTGTGCTTTTCGATCCGCACGACCTTGGTCGAATCGGTGTAGTTCTTCACGACCAGACTCTTAACGTTCAGCACGATGTCGGTCATGTCCTCGACCACGCCCGGCAGAGTAGTGAACTCATGCTGCGCGCCTTGGACCTTGATCTGGGTAATGGCGCTGCCTTCCAAGCTGGAAAGCAGAATCCGGCGCAATCCATTGCCGATCGTGACGCCAAATCCGCGTTCGAACGGCTCGGCCACGAACTTGCCGTAGGTCGGCGAGAGGGTCTTCGGATCACTGGTAATCAGACTGGGCAATTCCAGCCCACGCCATCGAATATGCATTTCAAGCCTCCCTAGCAAGTGGCCCGGCAAGTGCCGTGCAGGGCCCAAAGATTGTAATTGTCATTTCGATCCAGCGTCCCACCGCCTTCGGGCCGCCCGCCCTGACTCCCAGTAGCTACTGCGAGCAGAGCTCGATGATCAACTGCGTCTGAACGGGGATGGAAATATCATCCGTTTCCGGCAACCGCACGACGCGGCCCTCGGGAATTCCGCCTTCCATCAGGGTGAGAAAATCGGGAACCGTCCGGCGATGCTCGGCGAGATTGGCCTGCACTAATTGCAAACTCTTGGCGCGATTCTTCACCCGAATCACGTCGCCAGGACGCACGATATAGCTGGGCACGTCGACGTGCTGTGCATTGACCGTGATATGTCCATGGCAGACCAATTGCCGGGCCTGGGCCCGGCTCAAGCCGAAGCCGAGCCGGTGGACCACGTTGTCCAACCGTCGTTCGAGCAGGCTCATCAGTGCGTTGCCGGTGTTACCCTTGGTGCGCGTCGCGCGGCCAAAGTAACCCCGAAACTGCTTCTCCAAGACGCCGTAGTAATGCTTGACCTTTTGCTTCTCCCGCAAGTGCAAGCCGTAATCGGTCTGCTTCCCGCGGCGATATTGGTGCATGCCCGGCGCCGTGTCGCGCCGCTCGATCGCGCACTTGGGCGTATCGCAACGAGTGCCTTTCAGAAACAATTTCAGACCGTCGCGACGACAAAGCCGGCAGACAGGTCCAGTAATGCGAGCCATACGTTTCTCTAAGTTCTTCTAAAGCTGGATTGGGACGTTCTAAATCGGTGGCTGTTGCTGGAGGCGGCAATCGCCGAATCCGCCGGGTGAATCTACATTTTTACACGCGGCGCTTTTTGGGTGGACGGCAGCCATTGTGCGGCAGGGGCGTGACATCTTCGATCGACTTGATCGTCATGCCTGCGGCCTGTAGTGCGGTAATGGCGCTTTCGCGACCGCTGCCAGGGCCCTTGACGCGGACGTCGAGCTCACGGACACCGAACTTCGAGGCTTTCTCGGCGCACTGCTGAGCCGCCATCTGCCCGGCAAAGGGTGTGCTCTTACGGCTTCCCTTGAAGCCGCTGGTGCCGGCACTTGCCCAGCACAACGTGTCGCCCTTGGTATCGGTGATGGTGACGCTGGTGTTGTTGAACGTCGCTTTGATGTGGGCAACCCCCACGGTTACATTGCGGCGTGCTTTCCGTCGCTTACTCTTGGCCACGTGGA
>JAYVCO010000056.1:0-8121 GCA_043749935.1 Planctomycetia bacterium | reverse complement strand
TGGCCCTGACGGCCGCGCTGGTGGCCATGCCTTCTAAAGAGGCATGGGCACAGCGCTCGCCGATCCACTACTTCAACCGGGGTGGGCTGCCACCGGGAGCGATTGGAAGCCAGCAACTGCTGCGGGGCGGACCATTGCCAGGATATTTCCAACCGGTCGAGATCAAAGCCCCGAGCGGGGTTGTGATCTCGACCGCGGCTGACGGCCGGTTCGAGTCCCCCAAGCGATCTCCGGTGATCGTCGGTTTATTGATTGGTTCGGTCTATCGACTGCAAGTGACCAACATTCCTGGGCAGGAAGGCTTGGAAGTTTATCCGACGCTCGAAGTCATCGATCGTCTCTATCCGCCAGTCGGGATGGAATTCAAATTCCCGATACCGATCGAGCTGACTCAAGAAGAACTCGAAATGGCGCTGGCCGGAAAGTTCGTCACGCGAGTCATCTATTTGGAAGATCGCGACTCGGCGTTGCCGGTCGCGGAAAGTCGAGACGAGCAGTCGTACTTTGAAGCGGCCGAGGGCGAGAACCCGCTGGAGGTGGCCGACAATTTGGGACGTCCGATGGCCATTCTTCGCATGGGTGCGAGAGTGCCGAGCCCCGAGGGTCTCGACGAGACGTTCATGTACGGCTCCCCTCCCCTGCTCAAATGGACGCCGGCTGCCAGACCGCAAGTTCCAATCCAGAGCGAGCCGCTGATCCGAGTGAAACGACCGTCGAAAGTCAAGGTCGTGTCAGGGACTTCCGCGCAGCAAGCCCCGCGTCGGGGGACGAACGCGCGATGACTATCCTCACGCACAAATTGCCGCGCCGAACGATGTTGCGTCGCGCGTGGCAGTCGGCCTGTTTGACTATTGCCACGCTGGTGCTCTGCTCGTGCCGGTCGATTCCGCAGGATAAGAAGATCCCGCTGCCGCCGCGCGAATCGGCAGCGTATCGTGCCATGGCCACCGATGGCGTGGCGAACGCCGTGGAAAACGTGGCGCACGTTCCGATCGAGCCCGTCGAAAATATGGGATTGCCCATTCCGGTTCACACGATATCGCCCTGGACACCGCCGGGCATCTCGGGGCCTTGGCCGCGAGATGAATACCTGGAAGATGGTGGCGATCGCGACGTGCAAGCGAACCTGGGGCCGGATGGCGAAGTACGTGGGCTGGAACTGGAAGACACGGTCGTGCTGTACGACACGATCGACGGCCAGACCGTGATCAAGCCCAGCAACAAAGTTTGTCTCTACGCTCCTCGTTTCGCCGCGGTTCGCAACGTGACGAGCGTCGTGCAGAACGAACAGCGAGAACAGTTGACGGCTATGGCCGTGCCACTCAAGCCGGGCTTGCACCAGGACGATCAACTGGCCACCACCGCGGTGCAGCCGGTTCAACCTGAAGGTGAAATCGGCACGAAGCAATCGAGCATCGAACGCGTGAACGAAGGCGTGTTGCCCGCCATCAGCCGGCAGCCCATTGCGGCCATGCAAGGCGGGTTCGCCGTGCATGAAAACTTCAAGGCGATCCGGCTAGGCATCTTCCAGGAATCCGAGAAGGCTCGCCTGCTCGAGGCCGTTGACGCGGCGATCAGCTGGTCGCACGACCAGGCCGTGCAGGTCGTGCTCGAAGGCCAACAAGCAGTGTCGGTCACCGGCGACCAAAAAGTTCAAATGACGTTTCGCGTCGACACGCCCAACAACCCCTGCTTGCGAGTCATCAAGGTCGCCTCGACCAAAGTGGCGCAGCCGGGCGACATCGTCGACTTTACGATTCGCTTCGACAACCTGGGTGACACGGCGCTCAACAGCATCGTGCTCATCGACAATCTGACCACGCGATTGGAATATGTCGTCGACAGCGCCCAGAGCAGCCGCAATGCCGAGTTCTCCACCGAGCAGAACGACGGCGACTCGCTGTTGCTCAAGTGGGAATTCACCGAGCCGCTGCCCGTCGGCCAGGGCGGACTGGTACGATTCCATTGCCGCGTACGCTAACTGAGCGTTGGTAATCCCCCCTCAAGGCAATTCCCCCCGGCCAACTGCTTGGCTAAGATAGTCGTTTCAAATTCAACGACTTGAAAGCGGATGAGAATCATGCAACTGACTGGGAAGGCGGCAATTGTCACTGGGGGAGGCACCGGAGTGGGTCGCGCAACGGGCCTCGAGCTGGCCCGTCAGGGCTGCTCGGTGCTGGTGAACTACTCTCGCTCGCGCGACGAAGCGGAAAAAACGGCTGCCGACATCGAAGCTCTCGGCGTCAAAGCAGTAGCTGTTCAGGCCGACGTGGCTGACGACACCGCTTGCCGCAACATGGTCGACATCGCCATGAAGGCGTTTGGTCGCATCGATGTGCTGGTGAACAATGCCGGCACCACGAAGTTCGTGCTGGCCGCTGAGTTGGACAAGGTGACCGACGAGGACTGGCAGCGCATCATGGCGGTCAACGTGATCGGGCCGTTTCATTGCGCTCGCGCCGTCAAAGAGCCGATGCTCGCCTCGGGCGGCGGCCAGATCATCAATGTCACGAGCGTCGCCGGATTCGCCGGCAAAGGCAGCTCGATTCCGTATGCCGCATCCAAAGGCGCGCTCAACAATCTTACGATCGCACTGGCGCGCACCTTGGCCCCGCACATTCGCGTCAATGCAATCGCGCCCGGTTTCATTACCGGCCGCTGGCTTGAGCAGGGTTTTGGCTCGTCCTACGAAGCGGTCAAGCGAACCGTCGAAAAAATGTGTCCGCTCGAAAGAGTCTGTGAGCCTGAGGACATCGCCGCAGCCATCATGAGCCTGGTCACCGGATCGCCGATGGTTACCGGGCAGGTGCTCGTCTGCGACGGCGGAATGCTGATCGGGAAATGATGCGGCGCCGATTAGCGAGGCTCGCTGCTAATAGCGCGTGCTGGCTGGCGCACGTTGCTGACCATTGGCGCTCGGCGGCGGAGCCAATGCGTTGGGTTGGGCCAAGTCGATTTCGTTGTACCCGGGTTTCATCGGCTTTACGAATAGGGCACGCTGCTCGTCGGTGAGCTGATTGATTTGCATGTTGTTCATGTCGATGCTCATCTCGAACTTGGCTGGCGGCCACTGAATGTCGATGTGCCGCGGCAGCGTGGCCCCGCTCTCGAAGTCGCGCAAATGCCGGCTCATGACGGCCGAAGCCAGTCGCACGCCCTGCGAATCGTAAACGTGTTCTTCCAGCACGACGCCGCGCGAGTCGTCGACGATCGTGACTCGCAACATTGGCCGGCCACTAGCCATCGACCTGGTGCGCACTTCCAAGCGGCCATTGCCGACCGGAAATGGGCCATCGATCTGGGCCGTTTTTTCGAAAGACACGACCCCCAACGCTTCGATCAGCCACTCCGGCTCGACCGGAATGATCGTCCGAGCCGCACTGGCGGCGAACTGATCGTGGCGGCAGGAAAACAACGCGGGGGGCTGAGCTCGCTTGATCCAAAACCAAAACAGTTCGTCGTTGCTTCCCAAGTCAATTTCCGGACCGAGTAACGCCGTTTGCGCTACCAAGCTAAAGGACCTCGGCCGCTGAAAGACGATGTTTGCATTGATCGATGGAAGGCCGGGCGTAATGATCTTAGCCTGCATGGTGGAAAATGCTTGTACCCGGGCGCTGTTGTCGTTCACCACATCCACGACTTGCGCGAGCGTGGCCGTGGGTTGTAACGCACGGGGAATCGGCTCGGTGTATTGCTGCAAGATTTGAGGACAGTGGGCCCCGCTGGCCGAGACCCAAACCGCCAGTACCCCTAGCAGCCAACCACGGCTCCAGGCTCGCGATGCAACTTGTCGTGCGCGCAAAGCGATCGCTGCGTTCTGAAGTCTCGAATGCCCGCGATCGTCAGCCATGAAATCCTTGCGCCAGTTAATCAGCGTTGGCAAACAGCAATTGGGCCAGTTCTTCTTGAATCTCGACGGTCCGCTGCTCGCTGGGCATGACCGTCGCAACTCGATAAGTCGCCTCGCGCCGCGGGCAGTAAAGGATCGAAACTTCATGTGAGAGCTCGTCGCGCTCGGTGTCTTCGAGTCGCACGACTCGACGGCGTATCAGCAAGAGCGCCAGCACATAGCGCAGGTCTTGTTTGTCGGGCTGCGATTCGAGCGTTTCCAGCAGATCGAGCATCACGTCGTTCGGCGCCCAGTGCATTTTTTTGGCATCGCGCTCGGGCATGTGCGATTTCCACCAACCCAAGACGCCCTCGGGCGGCCCTTGCCAACTTTCTTGCGAATAGTCGTGCCGGACGACTTGGGCGCCAGTGGCCGACAGCGTTGAATAAAAGGTTTCGCCAGGTTGCAGCTCGCGCCCGGTGACGGCGCAATGACGCGTGCAGCGCTGAACCTCATAGTCGATCATGTGCGGGCCAGAACAGGTATCAGGACAGGGAATTGAGGCGCGGAATAGCCGGGACATTTCGGCTCGCTAGCAACGAGCCGAGCCCTTGGGGGGTCGTTCCGCGGCGGAATAGTACGCCAAAGGGTCGTTTGGCTCAAGACGCAGTGCCGCTATGGGAATGACCGCCCCCCTGCCCTGCTGCCAGGCCTTATGACCGAACCTTCCAGCTTGACCCTGGCTCCCTGCTGGGGTAAAGTCTTTGAGAGGCTGTCGCTGGCAGATCGATGCTGGCAAAACGGCTGTCTTTTACCTTGGAATGAAGATGATCTCGACGAACCTCTTGCGGCTGTTGCTTTTGGCGCTTACCGAGCGCAAGCCATAGGGGTTCGTACTTAGGTCAGAAGCAGGAACGAAACGAACCCCAGGGCACTTAAGCCTTGGGGTTTTTTATTAGGCCGTCGTCAAACAGCGCTTGGGAGCGTAGCAAGTGATTGACTGGAAAAATGATCGACGAGCGCATTGTCGCTCGACCAGGGCGCGGTTGGTGTTGCCCGGGCCGACTTCGGGTCGGCCATCGACGGCAATCCAGCTTGAACCTATTCGATCACGCTCTAAAACTAAAGGCGACTAATCATGACCAAAAAGCTCATTAAAATATTCGATACCACGCTCCGCGACGGCGAGCAATCGCCCGGCGCGAGCATGAATCTGGCCGAAAAAATGGAGGTCGCTCAGGCCTTGGTCGATCTGGGCGTCGACATCATTGAAGCTGGTTTTCCGATTGCCTCGCCGGGCGACTTCGAGGCGGTCCGCGAAATCGCCAATCACATTCGTGGCTCCGTGATCTGCGGATTGGCTCGTTGCAACTCGGAGGACATCGACCGTGCCTGGGAGGCCCTGCGCGGTTCCGAGGCTCCGCGCATTCACGTATTCCTCGCCACTAGCGCCATTCATCGCGAGTTCAAGCTCAAGATGGATAAACAGGAGATCATCGACCGAGCGATTGCCGGCGTGCGTCGTGCGGCTGGCTATTGCAGCGACATCGAGTTCTCGCCCGAGGACGCCTCGCGCACCGAGCTCGATTTCTTGTGCGATGTCACCAAAGCGGCGATCGATGCCGGCGCTACGACGGTCAATATTCCGGACACGGTGGGATTCACCACGCCTGCCCACATGGGCAAGGTGATTCGCACGTTGTGCGAACGCGTGCCCAACATTCACAAGGCCGTGGTCAGCATGCACTGCCACGATGACCTGGGATTGGCCGTGGCCAATAGTCTCGCCGGCATCGAAAACGGCGCGGGCCAAATCGAATGCACGATCAACGGCATCGGCGAGCGAGCCGGTAACTGCTCGCTGGAAGAAGTCGTCATGGCCCTGCGCACGCGAGGCGACTATTACCAGGCCGACACCCGGATCAAGAGCCAGCGGCTCGTACCCACCAGTCGGTTGGTGGCCAACATCACCGGGCTGCAAGTGCCGCGCAACAAGGCGATCGTGGGGCGCAATGCGTTCGCGCACGAGGCCGGCATTCACCAGGATGGAATGCTCAAGGAGCGCACGACGTACGAGATCATGCGTCCCGAGGACGTGGGTTTCACGAAAACCGACTTGGTGTTGGGAAAACACAGCGGCCGCGCGGCACTGGCCGATCGTGCCAAGGCACTGGGGTATCAACTCGACACCGTCCAACTGCAGAGCGTGTTCGAGGCCTTCAAGATCCTGGCCGACAAGAAAAAGGAAATCTACGATGGCGACATCGCGGCGCTCATCGACCAGCAGTTTCAAAATGTCTCTGACTCGTGGTCGTTGGTTTCCTATCAGGTCACGGCTGGCACCGGCCAAACTCCTTCAGTCACGCTCACGCTTCGCCACGGCGACCGCGACGTGACCGACACGATCTCCTCGGGCGATGGCCCCGTGGATGCCATGTTCTTGGGCATCGAGAGGCTGACCGGGGTGACGACTGTCTGCAAAGATTTTCGCGTACAAGCCATCACGCTCGGCAAAGACGCGCAAGCGGAAGTGAACGTGGAACTCGAGTACCACGGCCGGCTTCATCGAGGCCGCGGCGTTTCCACCGACAGCTTGGAAGCCAGTGCCAAGGCGTTTCTCAACGCGATCAATCGCGTCTCGCACCATCAGGGCTCGTCGGTTGAACCGGCAGAAGCGACGCCGTGATCGCGTCGAGTAGTTCAGTATTTTGCGAGCGCGGACAACTTGATGGCGTGCGGCCGAAACCCGATCGGTCGCATGCTTTTTTTTGATGCATTCAGGCGACGAATGCGAGCCAGTAAAAAATCCAGCCCGTGATCGCGGTGCAAAGCATGTCGTAGGCGGCCAGCTTGCCGAACCGTCGGTGCCAGGGGCTGTGCGTATTAGGCGCTGGCGGGTGCGGAAAATGCCGAAGTGCTTGCAAGATCACGGCCATCCACAGAATTGCGGTGGTGACTGCGAAACACAGATGTACTCCCAGCGCAAGCAGGATCCAGTCGATCGATCCTTCGTGGCTTCCGTATGGGGAGTCGACGGCCCGATGGCGCCATCCGTTGATGCGCATGTCGGCTTCGAACAAGGCTACGGTTACTAGCAAGATGAGGCCCAGCGCGAGTTGCAGCCGCTTGTGCAGGGCATAGCGCTGGTGATATTTGACCTGGTAGATGCTCCAGCCGAGCAGAGGCAGTAGCACCAACATGGCCAAAACCACGAAGTCGAGCATGAACGTAGCCCGCGTGCCTAGAAATCCGTCGATCCCTTGCATGGGGAGTGCTCGAACTGTGCTTGGAAGTGGTAAGACCAGGGCTCGGCAACGGGTACTCGCGCGGTCCAGCGCCTTCTCTGCTAGCGTTCGATTTTAGTCGTCAAACCTTCAGACACGTAGCCCAAAACTCTCCACCGAACGCGAGCCATGCTATCACTTGGAAGCCAGGCAGAAATCGAGCGTTTAGTGGTGATTGGATGCAGAATTTATGAAAAACTAGCCGAAGCGCGGGGGCTGAAATGTGTGCACGAACGAAGCGGCCTTTTCCGATAGTAGACTCTGTGTCGCTTTCGCCGGCCCGAGGCACCTTGAAATGGCCGCCAGATGAACAGCACAGGAGGTCTCGCGATGAAAACCGGTTCCGTAGGATTGCTGCTGATTGCGTTGGTGTGCTTGCCTCGTCTGCTCGTGGCTCAGAACTTCGTGCCCGGAACGGGGCAGCGCCTTGCCAAGGTGGGCGACGATTTCGAAGATGCGAAGTGGGCGTATAACTACAACCTGCCCAAGAGTAGCGACGAAAACGACAAGCAGCAGCGCGCGCCGGGTGGCGAATCGTTAAACGGCCGCTGGTATGAAGGGGTGATGCGCGGCCAGCCCGATCTGATCAAGCGAGTCGCCACCCCCGAGGGCGGAATCGCGTCGAGCCAGGGCTCGCTATTGATGCGATCCAAGCAGACCGGTGTGCCGGGCAGCTATAGCGGTAAGAACCAGCAAGACGATCTGATCGTCAACGTCAGCGGACGCTTGGGCGGTCCCGTGCCGATCTCTCGATCGCCGAGCGTCGTGGTCCGCGTCTTCCTTCCGCCTTGGGAAGAGTGGGAACAGCGCACGGGAAATAGCTTCGGATTTCGCGCCGCCTGCGAGGCGTACAAGCCTCAGAAAAAACGCTGGGGCAGTTCGGGCACGAAACTCGAAACGTTCTGGCCCGGCATGTTCATTCACTTCAACAAGGCCGACGCCAAGAACACGGAAAACACGGCCACGCTCATTCTTCGCGCCGGCCCGCAAGGCCATGATTTCTTTGGG
>JAYVCO010000055.1:0-2116 GCA_043749935.1 Planctomycetia bacterium | reverse complement strand
CCCGTCAAGAGCCCCCCTGGATTCTTTTTGCCTGCGGCAGTCAGCGGCCAAAGGGGGCCGGGCTCGATCGCCATGAGTCCCGGACGCGTGCTGCCTCGTTCAATGTTTTCCGCAACCCTCTTGCCGATCGTGCTTTGCCAAGAATCGCCCGGCTCAACATTTGGTCGAGCAACACTTGACAGCGGGCACCAAGATTCATGGCTGCTTGAAAGCAGATTCCGCGTTCCCTATAGTGAGTGTTTTCCGATCGGCTGGCCGAGAAATCGAGGATCGCGTTTTCTCCGAGGACGACCGAACTCTAGCGCCGGCCTTGACGTATCGGACGTTGAGCGCAAGCAGGGCTGCCGCAGATTCTCCGCGGCCGAGTCCGCCAGCTTTCCGTCTGATTTCGTCCGCTCCGAGCAAGATTTTCCGGCCCCACAGGCTAGCCAAGTTAACAATTTCAGGCGAGGAACAGCGATGTCGTCCGAGGTAATCGTCGAGACGCGTAACCTTTCAAAGGTTTACCGCGATTTTTGGGGTCGCCAGAAAGTGCGGGCCCTCAAAGCCTTGGATCTGGAAATTCGCCGGGGCGAGATCTTCGGACTCCTGGGACCCAATGGTTCCGGCAAGACCACGACCATCAAGCTGCTGCTGGGACTGCTGTTTCCGACCAGCGGCCAGGCTCTGGTCTTCGGGCGCGATGCGACCGACGTCTCCAAAAACGAGCGCCTCGGCTATCTGCCCGAAGAGTCGTACCTGTACCGTTTTCTGAATGCCGAAGAAACACTCGACTTTTATGGTCGACTGTTCGACATGCCCGCCGCCGTGCGCAAACGCCGCACAGCCGAGCTGATTGATCTGGTTGGGCTGAATTGGGCCAAACGGCGGCAGTTGAAGGAGTACTCCAAGGGCATGGCCCGCCGCATCGGACTGGCGCAAGCGCTGATCAACGATCCGGAATTGATCATGCTCGACGAGCCCACCAGCGGGCTGGATCCGATCGGCACTCGCGAGATGAAGGACTTGATCCTCAAGCTCAAGAGCGAAGGCAAAACGGTGCTCATGAGCAGCCACTTGTTGGCCGACGTGCAGGACGTTTGCGACCGCATCGCGATTTTGCACCAGGGCGAGCTCAAAGAACTGGGCCGCGTGGACACGCTCTTGAAAGTGCGCGATGAAACGCAAATCCGTGCCAAGGGCTTGAGCCCGGCGGCCCAAGCCGAGGTCCGCGCCGTGATCGAGCGTCACAACGGTTCCGTCTTGACCATGGATAATCCGACCACGACTTTGGAAGAGCTGTTTCTCACGATCGTGCGCGACAGCGAAGCCCGCCCGGGACGTCGAGCGAAGCAAGATTCCTGATCGCAAAATTCCACAGCGATTCTCCCCCGTAAACCGCTAAACCGCCTGAAAGAGCACGCCAGCAAGCCATGACCCTGGAATCCGTACCCCCAATTTTCTGGAACTGGATCTGGCCGGCATTGCAGTTTTTCCTGCAGGCGGCCGCCATTCTGGGTTGCACGGCTCTGGCGGTCGGGTTCCTGGTGTCGGCCTTCCGTTACGGACCGGTGGCTGGCGGCGACATGACCTATCAAATGCTGCGCACGGGCGTGCGCGACATGCTGGCGCTTTCACCCCGCCGTATTTTGGCACTGGCCTGGCTGGCCGTGCAAGAATCTCTGCGGCGCCGCGTGCTCGTGGGCTTCGGCGTGTTCTTGTTGATCCTGCTGTTTGCCGGCTGGTTTCTCGATAGCAAAACCAACGATCCGGCGACGCTCTATTTGAGCTTCGTGCTCACGGCCACCACGTACCTGGTCTTGCTGATGGCGCTGTTCTTGAGCGCATTCAGTTTGCCGGCGGACATCAAGAATCACACGATCTACACGATTGTTACCAAGCCGGTGCGGCCGGGCGAAATCGTCCTCGGCCGAATTCTCGGGTTTTCGGCGATCGGCACCGTGCTCTTGGCCGTGATGGGACTGTTTAGCTACGTGTTTGTCGTGCGTGTGCTCAACCACTCGCACGAGGTCGAGCTCGCGTCGCTCAAACCGGCTTCCAGCGATACCAGTGCAAAGAGCGCGGGGCGAACCTCCGCGGCCCAAAATCATCGCCACCAGGTCACGATCGATGCCGA
>JAYVCO010000054.1:0-3080 GCA_043749935.1 Planctomycetia bacterium | reverse complement strand
GGGCCTGGATCTCCTTGAGCGCGACCTCGCGATTCAACTCCTGATCTTGCGCTAGAAACACTTCGCCCAAACCGCCTTTGGCGTGCGGGCGCAAGATGCGGAATCGCAGCAGGCCGGCTCGAATGGCCGATGACAACGGGGAGGCTTGGTCGGCATTTGAGGAAATCGTCTCTTCCAGGTGCGGCGTCGCTCTGTGCTCGTTTTCGGGCGCGACTGCGTGGCTCGCTGCGTCTTGCGGATTGATCGTGGCCACGGACAGATCAGCCGCCGTCCGCGAAAGTTGCCAGACAGCGCTTTTGAGATTGGCGTCGGCAATCTGTTCGAGCAAAGCGCATAACGGCTCATCGATGGCGAAGGCCGCCAGGCTTGAGCCCGGTAGGTTTTGGTGCCTCGCCAGATGCTCGCTTACCATGGACTGCACAAGCGACTGTTGATCGGCGGCAAGCACCCCTTGCTCTTGCAGAATCGAGTCGAGCGGCTTGGTCTTGTCTTTGACCCAGATCTGCAATGCGGCCGCGAGTTGTTGATTGGTAATCAACCCGAGTCGCAGCGCCGACAATCCCAACAACAGATTACGCTGCGTATCCATGGCGTTCCCGTGCCAGACAAATCATTTTCACACCCGTTCGCGACGTCTTTGACCCTCAGTGTCCGATAGTGTCCAAAACGGGTCAAGCTCGATCGAGCGAGACTCGAAGCCGGACATTTGCCTGGTGACTCGGCGTCTCATGGCCCGTGGGCGATAGGCGCCGGGAATCGCCCGGACAATCGCCCGGACAATCGCCGGGCACTTTCAGGCGAGGCTGGTAGAATCAGGGCCTGCAAACAGTTTTGAAAAGAAGTCGCGACTGATCGCCACGATCTTTTGGTTATTGCAGGCTTTTGCGGAATAAAGGCACACGAAAACCAAGCGAACCAACCCAGTTCCAGGCACGAATGGCACTGCCGGTTGGGGCGTAAGGAGTTCGGGCGAGAGGCGGATTGACCGCGAGAATGGTTCAGCGCGGACAGCGAGCGCGGACGCTCGCACGGGAGCGTCGAACAAATGGCGAGTTTTCGCTGGGTGTGAGCGATCGCTCTTGGTGACGAGACCTTCCTTGGCGAGGTGGGGAATACCTTGCGACCAAGGAGGGTCTCGTGTCATTTTCCCCATTTCGCCGCTCGTTGCCACAGCGGTTTCTGCTTGTCCTCACGTCCTTCCTTCAAAAGTCTGGCTTGGCGTTTTCCGACGCGTTGCCGGAAGAAGCCATCCAAGCGGCCTTCGATGCCGAAGACGTGGCCTTCGCGCAAGAGGAGGACGATGTCTACACACCAGCACTTACCCTTTGGGCGTTTCTATCCCAAGCGCTTTTCAAGGAGGAGCAGCGATCTTGCCTGGCCGCCGTGTCCCGAGTGGTGGCGTTGTTGGTGGGGTTGGGACGGCCGGCTTGTTCGAGCAACACCAGTACGTATTGCCGGGCGCGTAGGAAACTGCCGGAGTCGGTGCTCCGGCGATTGGTGTTTGAGACAGCGGACGGTAAAGAGCGGCACGTCCAATTGCTCGATGGCACAACCGTGAGCATGCCCGATACGCCGGCGAATCAAGAGGCGTATCCGCAGACCTCGTCGCAGGAAGAAGGCCTGGGCTTTCCGATCGCTCGAATGGTCGTCTTGCTGTCTCTGGCGACGGCGATGGTCAGCGGTCTGGCAATAGGTCCCTACAGCGGCAAGGAAACCGGTGAAATGGCGCTGTTCCGCCAACTGCTGGACCGGCTGCACTCTGGCGACGTGGTGTTGGCCGATCGCTATTTTTGCTCGTATTTCATGATCTGCCTGCTGAGGGAGCGCAACGTGGATGTCGTGACGCGACTACACCAAAGCCGCACGGCCGACTTCCGCCGCGGAAAGCGGTTGGCTGCCGGCGATCACCTTGTTGAGTGGCAGCGGCCGGATCGACCCGAGTGGATGGATCAGGCGACCTATGAGCGGATGCCGGCTTCGATTCAAGTTCGCGAGGTCGAAGTCAAGGTGCCTCCTGGAAAAGGCTTTCGTGCCGATGTGGTGGTGGTCGTGACGACGTTGACCGACGCCCGGAAAGATACGCGCGACGACCTCGCGCAGCTGTACTGCAAAAGATGGCTGGTCGAGTTGGACATTCGCACCATCAAATGCACCTTAGCCATGGACGTGCTACGTTGCAAATCGCCGGAGATGGTTCGCAAAGAGGTGTGGACGTGCCTGCTGGCTTACAACTTAATTCGGCGGACGATGCTCCAATCAGCGCTGGCGTCCGGCCGCTCGCCGCGCCGCTTGAGTTTCACCGCGGCCATGCAGCAGATCGCGGCCAGTTGGGTGTTGGCTGCGGTGATCAGCGAACCCACGATGGATTCGTTGATCGCAGCCAACCAAGAGCATCTGCCAGGACATCGCGTGGGTCATCGTCCCAATCGCGTAGAACCACGGGCAGTCAAACGTCGTCCCAAAATACTTGCTCTCTTAACCAAGCCACGAGAACAAGCACGCGCGGAACTGATAGCCGCAACGGTATAACACCGTTCACACGTGGTCTCTCCACCATCCGAGGAGCAAAGCGTCTCTCGTATGTATTCATAGCATTCACGACTTCTGTAAGCCCAATGGCCAAGAGGGGAACGAGAGGAG
The DNA here is from genome assembly GCA_043749935.1 of Planctomycetia bacterium. Taxonomy (GTDB): domain Bacteria; phylum Planctomycetota; class Planctomycetia; order Pirellulales; family PALSA-1355; genus PALSA-1355. The sequence continues at coordinate 440 of JAYVCO010000054.1, read as the reverse complement.
TGCGCGCAAACGCTTCGTGATGACCGCGAATCGCGCCGGACCACGTCCAGTCGCTGGCCGCTCAGCATCAGCACGACAGCGCAGCGACCGCCGTCGCCGTAAATCTAAGCGTGCCAATCAACAGTGCCATTCGTCTCTGCGCCTAGCCGAGTGATGCACTTCGCTGAGGCGCGCCTTGCAAAATGTCTCAATTGTCACGCGGCGTGGTTTACCGGATTGGTGCCCTGGCAATCGTCGATTGCGGCTACAAGAGTGCCAACACGGGCTTTCCGACGCTCAAGGGATGGGGCCTGCCCAAGCGGTCGTGGATCAAGGCCGCGGGATCGAGACCCATGCAGTGGTACATCGTGGCGTGAATGTCCACCGGATCGATGGGATTGTCCGACGGATACGCCCCGAACTTGTCGGACGCACCCAGGACGACACCGCCTTGGATGCCG
>JAYVCO010000053.1:0-5678 GCA_043749935.1 Planctomycetia bacterium | reverse complement strand
TTAGTCCGGATTATTCATGGGCAGGAGTTTCTTGGCGCACTGTGCGCCATACTAACCCGACGCGCAAGCGAGGGTAACTCGATGCTCGGCCCTCGCTTGCGCTTCGGGTTAGTATCGGCCAATGAATAATCCGGGTTAGCCATCTGCCTCATTCTCACCGATGGCCTGTCGAATACGCTTATCGAGTTCGCTGATTGTTATCTCGCGAATCAAAAACTTTTTCTGTCCCGACGTTTCGCCCGCGAGCAATTCGATTTGGCTTTTGCGCAATGACAATGCTTCCGCCAGCACCGCGATGATTGCCTTGTTGGCTTTTCCTTTTTCGGGAGCTTGGGTCACGGAGACTTGCAGGCTGCCGGCTTGCTCGCCGCGGAGGCCGTTCCGGCGGGCACCCGCGTGGGCCTTCACCGGCAGGATCGTTCCCCGCGGGTGTTCCTCCAGGGCGATCATGTGTCGATGCCCTCGAATAGCGCTGAGCCGACGCGCACGATCGTGGCTCCTTCCAAGATCGCGATCTCGAAGTCGCCACTCATGCCCATCGAAAGTTCCGTGAGAGATCCCCCCTGCGGACATTTTTTTGCCAGCCGGTCGCGGATCGTCCTGAGCCGAGCGAAATCTCGCCGCGCGGCCGTTTCGCCCCCGCCGTGGCTGGCCATGGCCATCAGCCCACGAATCGAGACGTGCCGCAATTCCGACGCTTTTTCGAGCAGCCCTTCGACTTCCGCTGGCGGCAGCCCGGTCTTGGTGACATCGCTGGTGACGTTGAGTTCCAACAGCACACCGATTTTTTGGCCGATCAGGGCCGCTTCTTCGTCGATAGCCGCCAACACTCGCCGGCTATCGACCGAATGGATCAGGTGCAAGTAGGGCAGGGTGCGGCGAATCTTGTTGCGCTGCAAATGGCCGATCGCATGCCAGCGGATCGACGGGTTATGAAGCTGATCGGCTTTCGCCCACAGCTCTTGCGGCCGGCTTTCGCCCAGGTCGGTGCAGCCGGCCGCGACCAATTGAGCGACGAATTCGGCGGGCACGTGCTTCGTGACGGCGACCAGGCGGACGGCGTCCGCCTCGCGTCCGCTGCGAACGGCCGCCGCGGCGATCCGCGCCTGAATTTCGGCCAGGTTGTCGGCAAGTCGCCTGGCAACGTCGTTCATACGCTACTCAATCTCCACGATCGTCTTCACTTTGCCTTCGGAGTTGAGGCTGCCGACCAGAAACTCGGTCGCCAGGTTCTTGCCCAACACGGTGCGTACGTCGGCGGGCGCCAACGAGCGGTAGGCCAGCCATTGGGACTTGCCGACTTGCGCTCGATAGCCCACGGCCATTTCCTGCGGCACGATCTGGCGCGTTTGCGCCACGGTTAACTGCCGCCAGGTGAGCTCTTTGCCTAAACGTTTGCGGTCCAGGTCCACGAACAAAGGGGCCAAAAGGCTTTGAGCGTCGGCCGTTTGGGTCAATTCTAGCCCGCGATCGCCAGCTTTCAGGCTACCGGGCGCAGAACTGGCTCGCCACTCTGGCAATGCCAGGGGCAACACGCGCGCTCGCGTTTTGCCGCCGATGACAAGCCCGCCCTCACGCGTGTCAGCCTCGCCGGCGAAGCTGGAAAAACCTTGGACCGGCAGGAACCCGCGATACTCGATATGTCCCTGTTGAATCCCCAACACCGCGTCGGCCATGAACAGAATTCGGTCCTCGCGGGCCAACAGCAAGTGCCGCTGCACGGTCACTTCTAGCGAAAACTGCATCTCGAGTTCAAGATAGTCGACGTCGTCATCCGACAGCCAACAAAGTTGTTCCCAGATGCCACGCTTCTCAAGCAATTGGCTGTTGAACCGCACCTCGAGATCCCAAGCTCCGGACCAAAGGCAGTTGCGGCCCAGGTTCAATTCCATCTCCATCCGCGGCTGGGCGTAGGCGACCGTCAACTGCGGCGCGGAGCGGGACCAGTCGGGCCGCAACACAGCAATGCCAGCCCATTCGCCCTCGAAAGCCGGCGCCGGCAGTCTCTTCGAGTCTTGCTCGCCGCTCAAAAGCCGGCGAAACAGGGCGCTCGTTGGGCGATCGTCGGCAAACTTTACCGCCGAGGCGATCAGGTCTGCATTCCAACCCTGCGATTCCGGTGAACTGAAAACCTGCTGCCCGCTCGGGCGAGAAAGTCGCAAGGCATGCTGGACGATGCCCGAATATTGCTCTGCGCATTCCTTGCTGCACCACGCGGTCGAAAGCTCCTGGCCCATGGCCCGCGATCGGGTCCAACTTGCCAGCAAGGATTGAAAGACTGGCAAATGCCGACAGCGCGGCAGCCCTTCGCCATCGAGCAATTCCGCCATGCCTTCGGAAATCGTGGCGCGACCCTTCGCCACCAGCTCTCGACAGGTCGAGAGCTCGGGAAACGCATAAGCCAGCGCCAAGGGTAATTCGCCACCCAACAGTTGCATGACCAGCGGATCTTCGACGCTCGAGGTTTGCTCGTTCACGATGGCCGCGAGGCGGTTCCACAAGGACCACCACACTCGCTCCGTCAAGTAGGTGCTCAATCGCGGCAGCGCGCCGCACCACGCGAGGCACTCCAAAGCAAAGTCCACGGTGGCCGGCGCCGTTTCGGCATCGTGTAACCAGCAGGTGACCCGATCCTTGAGATTGTCGAGCTTTCGCCGGGCTTTGCCGCGTTCGACTTTCCACAGCAGTTCGACGAGCTCAAGCGTCGGGGCCGCCTCGAAGTTGTCGGGCAATGCCCAAAGCAGCCACGAGTCTTTCGCGGGCAGCAATTTGGCCAGCTCGCGATAGCGGCGCTTGGCCAAATGCTTGCGCCAAGCGGTCCAGCCTTGCTCGTGCTCGGCGTGATACGCCTCGCTCAAGCGGCGCGGAACCGACTTGTGCCAGGGGCCACCCGGGCCGATGAAAACTGATTTGGGGTGTTTTCGACGCTTTTTGACGGAAGAGGTCGTGCTGGCCATTATTCCAATCTGCCCGCCAATTTGTCGCGCACTCGATGACCCCCGAACTCGTCGTCGGAGCTGCGCGAAACTTGCCGAGCCGTGCTTTCCTTAGTTGCATAAGAATTAGATAAGCGGGTATCTTAACAATCGGAAGCCAATTCAGCTTGCCCCAACACACATTTTTTTGCTCCCAATCTGCGAGCCCACGAAATGCAAGGATTGCGCGGTCTCCTTTTGTTCACTCTGGCGGCTTTTTTTCCGGTTTGCGCTTGTTTGCAGACTGCTTGGAGCGACGAGCCCGCGGCCGCCGGCGATCCATCTTCGGAACCGATTAAGCGCGCGTTGGCCAAAGATCCGCCCGGAATGAAGCGTTTGATGCCGGGCTACGACGTCTGGATCGACCCGGCCAACAAGCGGGTGGTCCTCGACGGCACCGTCTGCTTGCGGGAAGGGCAGTTGGAGATGTTCGCCTGCACGAAAGGGACCAAAGAGCACGAATCGGTCGTCGCCGCCGACACCAAGGCCTACGCCGTCCATGCGGGGCTGCTGGCCGTGGGTGCCCAGGTAGGCACGCCCGCCCAGTTTCAACCAACGTATAAGCCCGCCACTGGCTCCGAGATCGACATCAGCGTGATTTGGACCGACAAGAACGGCACGGTCCACCGCGATCGGGCCCAGGACTGGATCAAAAACGTGAAAACCGGCAAGGCAATGGAGTATCCCTGGGTCTTCGCGGGCAGCGGATTCTGGCAAGACCCGGATGGCGGGGCAAAACGCTACATGGCCGAAGCGGGCGACTTTATCTGCATCTCGAATTTTCCCAGCGCCATGCTCGACCTGCCCGTCGAAAGCAGCCAATCCAACGAAGAGCTGCTGTTTCAAGCCTACACCGAGCACATTCCCCCGCTCGGCACGCGAGTTCGGCTGGTGCTGACTCCAAAGTTGAAGAAGTAGCGGCTTTGATGGGAATCCACAGTGTGGGCGTTGCGTCTACGCAATCCGGCAGTGCTCTAGCAACGCTTGCGGCGTCATCACGTAGCTCGTGTAGAACGGGCCGAACTCGGCGTAGCGGGCGCTGGCCTCGTCGAAGCGCATGCGGTAGACGATCTCTTTGAGAAACTCGGGGTTGCGAGCCCACAGCGTGACTCCCCATTCCCAATCGTCGAACCCCAGCCCCACGGTGATCAACTGGGTCACCTTGCCGCCAAAGGTCATGCCCGTGCGGCCGTGTTCGGCCATCTGCCGGCTCCGCTGCTCGAAGTCGAGCAGGAACCAGTTCTCGACGACCTTGCGTTTCTTGTTCATCGGATAGAAGCAAGTGGCCGGCCAGGGAGGCAACTCGGGCGTGAGACGCTGGCGGCGCATCATCACTTCGCGGCCCTCATAAGCTTTGAGCTTGGCTTGATACGCCGGACCCTGCGGGTTTTCTCCTTCTTCCACCAGGCGCTTACCATATTGCTCGACCGACGGAACGTACTCGGAGACCTCGGTCATGGAGACAAAAGAGTACGTCGGTTCGAGCGCCACGCCGAGCGGGCCGGACATCAGCCGCTGGTGGACTTCGTCGATCACCAGCGGATCGGGATCCAGCAGCATCAGCCCAAAGTCGGCCTTATGACCGCTGACGACCGAAGTTTGCAACCTCGCGGGCGCCTGCGAGCCAGCCGGATCGAGCGCCGCCGCGAAGTGTTGCCGCCCGGCCTCCAGTTCGGACGCGGTAAGCTGTTTCAGCGCCACCCGATCAAAGCGGTAGTAAAGATGGCTACAGTGCCAGCCCTCGCTGGGTTTAAGCGAAACTTCCGACGACTGAGGCGCGTGGCTCATCAAGGACAACTCCAAAAGACGTGTTGCGGCGTACGTTGCTCGAACAATTGCGAACCGCACGTTACCAGCCGCGAAGCAGAATCATAAACGGAGCCCAGCACTCGGGCAACGGCTCGGCCGGCAGTTATCGCCGCTGATCATTCGATGGGCTAGTTTCTGACAATCCCGGTTCTTGCTTGCGAAACACGAGCATCAGCGTTTGCATTAGCAGAAAGATGCCGAAGAAACCCAGCAGCAGGTATGGCCAGGCTTGAACGTATGGCAGGCCCATCTGCTCGGCGATCGCAACGGCCCCCAGCAAGAACATGCCAGCCAGCAGCAGGCCGCATCCCACCGAGGTCATCGTTCCTTTGAACGTTCCTTCCTCGGTGTAATCCTCATAATACAGCTCGATCGTGCGCGATTTTTTCAGGCTGCGCTCGATGGTTTCTGCCAGCTCGATGCTGCGGGCCGCGTCGACCCAGTCGGGTTCGCGTCCGACGCCCACGATCGCCCGTTCGAGCTCGCCCAGAGCTGCGCCCGCCGAATCCCAGATTTCATACTGCTGGCGCTTCACCTGGCCGCCGGGCAATGTCAGCTCCATCGTCCACGGTTGACCATCACTGTGGATGTCGAGAACGGCACGACCATTGGCCCCTAACAAGCTGATTTGCGTGGTCTCGGCCGTTTGCACCGGGTTGACCGACCAGCGGGCGGCTACGCCGGAAGGGCCGGACATTTGCACGCCCAAACTTCCATAGGCTGTGTCGTCACTCGTTCCGGCCATAGCGCCCAGCCGCGTCATATCGCCGGCAATGTAGCGAATCAAATCGACTTCGCGCGCAAATCGGGCGATGACCTGGGGCTTGCGCGGTTCGGCGATGCAACTTTGCACCACGACCTGTTCGATCTTGCCGATCGGCGACCCAGACCCTT